>NZ_OZ208512.1:2565000-2840866 GCF_964512435.1 Tenacibaculum insulae
TGAAGTGCTATATAGTTTTTTAAATAGGTTAGTTCTTCAGAAAGTAGAACCGTGTCTTTTTCGCCATCATAAATACTATAACGCATCATATCAGAAAGTTTTAAAATGAGTTCTTGTGCTTTTTTAGCGTCTTTTCCTACCAATCCATAAAGGTTGTTAAGCATATTAAAAAAGAAATGTGGATTCACTTGACTTTTTAAATGCATCAATTCAGTTTTTGTTTTTTCGTTCTTTAATCGAATAATGGATTTGATGTTCCTTATAATCCAATAGATAAAATATCCTATTATCAACCCAATCAGTAAAGTGTAATATACAATTAGGAAATATCCCAGAATCGGGTTAATATCTAAAGAAATTAATACAGAACTTCCTTCAGCAGTAAAGACTTTATAGCTTATATATAATAGTGGGATTAGTATAGACACCACACCAATTATAACAAGGTTTTTTTTATTTTTTTCTATCCAATATATCATACTGCAAAGTTAGGAGAATCTATCGGATAAGTAAGTAATAGTGACAAACGTCATTTAATTTAATACATAAAGTCCTTCAGGTGTGATAAAGGTCTTTTATACACCATGACATGTTTCATGTCACTCATACGCTAGTGTCTATCCCAATTGTTTTTGTGATAGTGGGTTTGTAAATACTTTTGCTCCAATCAAAAAACGAACATCATCATAAAATTAATCAAAATGAAAAAAAGAATCTTACGATATTTAAAACATATTTTCGGAACCATAATTACGTTATTAATAATTGGAGTTATTATTTTAGTTTCATTAAATGGCACATTTGATTTTGGCGATAATCCGTTAAAACTAAATTTAGAAAACGAAGGGCCATATGTTTTTTATGAAACAGACAGTACTTTAAATATCAACTATATTAAAGGGAATAAAACAGATGGGTTTTATCTCGATCAAAAGGAATATGCTATAAATGAAGAAATTGCTGCCAGTTGTTATTTTCCTTTAGATGGCTCAACATTTAACTTTACTCTAAAATCCAATTTTGAAATTCCTAACAGTACTTATTCAGATAATGAACCTATTCTTGCGGTTTCAGATATTGAAAGTGGCTATAAAGCCTTTAGAGACTTTCTTATTTACAGCAAAGTAATTGATCCCAATCTAAATTGGACATTTGGTAAAGGACATCTTGTATTGGTTGGTGATTTTATGGACAGAGGATTTTCAACTACTCAAGTGCTTTGGTTTATTTATAAACTAGAGCAAGGCGCTAAAAAACAGGGAGGACATGTCCATTTTATTATTGGAAATCATGAACTCTACAATTTACAAGGAAAATTTAAATCTGCATCCTATAAATATAATGGCGTAGCATCCATTCTTGGCAAACAGCAACATAACCTATACGATGAAAACGCATTTTTAGGAAGATGGATGACATCTAAAAACACGTTAGAACTAATTAATGGGCACCTTTTTGCTCATGGTGGTATACATCCAGATTTTGCAAATTACGATATTACCATAGACGAAGTCAATCACATTAATCGAGGCAACTATCGCAAAGCCTTTTTTCCTAAACCAGAAGAAACTGTTGAACAATTAATTACATCTAGTAGAAAAGGAATCAGTTGGTATAGAGGTTATTTTAATGAAGATTTATCGCAAGAAGAAGTAGAAAAGGGAATTAACCAATTTAATGCTAAAGCAGTTATTGTTGGTCATACATTACAATGGAATGTAAATAAATTATTCAACGGAAAAGTATTTGCCATTGATGTTAAACACCCAAAAGATTACAGTAAACATTGGCCATTTAAAAAATCGGAAGGCCTGCTAATAACAAAAGGAGAATACTTTCAGGTATTAGCAAATGGAGAAAAAAAACAATTATAAAAACACATAAAAATGAAAAAAATATACAATTTTTTAAACAAACCTTATACAGTAGTTTTAATAATGCTTATTGCTCCATTATTTGGGTTTATTGACCGAAACTTCACTTTTTTCTTTCCTCTTGGTATTGTTTTTTTAATTTTAAAAGGAAGCAAATTTGATTGGTCAAGATTTGGAATAGGGCAGAAAATCACTAGAAAAACTGTTTTAAAGAGTGTACTAATAGCTAGTATTCTTTTTTCTATATTCACTTTTTTAATAGACCCAATACTTATTAAATGGTTTGGTGATTATGATCTTTCATCAATAAATGATATAAGAGGTGATTTTCTAGGATATATTATTTTATTAGTCGTTGTGTGGGTATTTGCAGCTTTTGGTGAAGAACTATTGTTTCGTGGATATTTTATGAAAGGATTAGCTGAGTTATTAGGGAATAACAATAAAGCATGGATATTCTCCGCTTTTATAACTTCACTTTATTTTGGAATATCACATGCATATCAAGGATTAATAGGAGTGGTATCAGTATTTTTATGGTCATTTATAATATCATTAATATTTAATAAGAATAAAAATAATTTACTTTTATTGGTATTAATTCACGGAATTTATGACACCATAGGAATTACATTTATCTATTTAAATATTGATAAAACTATTACTGAGTTTATGCAGCAATTGTTTTAATTTTTATTAAAATCATATTAAATATTAATAAAGTTATTTAGAAAACATTTTAATAAATCCTTACGAAACTGTGTTTTTAGGTTCGTAAGGATTTATTAGCGCAAAAAAATGTATTTTTAAGAATATTAAGATCAAATTGCAATATAGAATTTAACTACAAGTTTCAGAGCCGTATTTTCTTTTAACATAATATCTGTCGATATAAGTCTAAAGACGTTATATCTAATATTATTCTAAATAGCCTGAAAAACAGCTATACAGAAACCACTGCACACCTGTACTATAATGTTCTGCGTTATGTAACTTTGCTTTGGTAAAAGCGAAGTTTAAACTCCTACTTTTCCTTATTTTTCCTTCTAAAAACTTTCTCTGCGATGTTAATGGAACACTCTTTTTACGAAACGACGATAGGAGAGTAGTAGAATGTGTGTGGAATGGAATAAAACTCTACTCTACATTTTCATTACTTATTATTCGGCTTCAAATCCCAAAATTCGACTTCAATAACTAATTTCTAAAAAGCAACAGTTAGCACTACATCTTTGCAAAGAATTTAAAACAAATTTTTTGTAATGAACAGAATTTCAATACTCTTTTTAATAACGCTAAGTACAACATTTGTATTTGGACAAAGCAATGAAGCTGATGTTCAAATTCAGTTTCAGTCATTTCAGGACGTTCTGAAATATGCTGATGAACACGCCACAAAAATCCAAAATGCAGTCATTGGCGAGCAAATTGCAAGCACCAGAAAAAAGGAAGCTAAATCTTATTTATATCCTTCGGTAAATGCTTCCGCTGGGTATAATAACAATTTAACCTTGCAACCCACTTTGGTTCCTGAGCAGTTTTTTAATCCTAATGCAACTTCAGGAGATTTTCGGGAACTAACATTTGGACAACAACACATTTATTCAGCGGGAATTCAAGCACAATGGAATATTTTAAATTTCCAAAAAATGTTTGCCTCACAAACGGCTAACATAGTCGCAGAACAAAGCGAAATTAACACACAAAAAAGCAAGTTTAACACCTATAATCTGTTGGCTTCAACTTATTATTCAATTTTGCTAACACAGGAAGCAATTGTTATTTATGAAGAAAATCTAAAGGTTTCAGAAGCCATTTATAACAGTACAACTGAAAAGTTTCAAAAAGGGATTATTAGTGAAGAAGCGCTCAATTTAGCTGAAATTAAGCAATTACAAAATCGTAAAAATTTGCAACAAGCAAAACGTAATCGTAGTCGTTTTTATACGCAACTGCAAAGTCAGTTAAACACCAACCAACAAATTACTATTGTAGATACGCCTCAAAATTTCAGTTTAACAGATACGAGTTTTACAACCATTCATCCTGAAATTAGGTGGCAAGAAATAGAAGTTGACAAACAAAAATCGCTTCTAAAAGAAAAGAAAGCATTGTTATTACCTAATCTAAGTTTTAACTATCAATACAACACGAGTTGGGCAACTGATAGCTTTACAGATTTTTCAAACGCTAACGAATTACCACAACAATATCTTGGAGCAAAGCTAAATATACCCATCTTCACAGGCTTTTCTACACGCTCAAAAATCAAGAAATCTAAACTAGAACTGCAACAACAAGAATTGCAACTGGAAAACACAAAATTGGTAAAACAAAACGAAGATGATTTGTTGCTTTTAGATGTGAAACAATATGAAGAAGAATTGACAGAAAACAACAAAATTATGAAGCTAAGACAAAAGAATGATGTACATGCAGAAAACAAATACAATAGTGGTATTATCAGTTTAAACGAACGTTTAGACAGTTATGAAGATTTACTAAATGCACAGAACACGTATTTGCAAAGTTTGGCATCATACACATTGGCGAAGTATAAAATGTATATCAGACAACTAGATTTAAAATCCAACAATTAATTAACATAATAATGAAACATAACAGAATAACTTTTTTAGGATGTTTGATAGTAGCACAATCGCTATTGTCATCGTGTAACAGCAAAAAAACCACAATGCCAACTCGAAAAAATATTGAAGACGCAGTTTTTGCAAGTGGCTATATAGCACAAGAAAATCAATATACCGTATCTGCTAGTGTAGATGGAATTTTAACCAGAATACCTGTAAACGGAGGCGATAAAATAACCCAAAACACAATTATAGCTGTAATTAAAAGTGATGTGCAAAACAATCAAGTTGCAGATGCACAAGCGGTTTATAACAATGCGGTAAGCAATGCTTCTGCCAATGCTTCCATCTTACAGCAAATTCAAACAAAAATTAATCAGGCAAAAACACAATTGTCCTTAGACAAAACAAATTACGAGCGTTATACAGATTTACGCGGGAAAAATTCGGTATCACAATTGGATTTTGACAAAGCTGAATTGCAATTTATAGCCTCACAAAATCGGCTTATAGAACTACAGGAAAGTTACAAGTCAACTGAATCTGATTTAAAGCTAAATGAAAAACGAAGCCTAGTGCAAGTCAATACTCAAAAAACAATTTTAGAGGATTATAAGCTAAGTTCATCTATTTCTGGAACGGTTATCAATGTATTTAAAAAACAAGGTGAACTCATTAGACGAGGCGAAGCTGTTGCTGAAATTGGAAGTGGTGCATTTATCATCAAACTATTTGTTGCGGAAGACGATATTAAAAAAGTAAATAAAGGACAGATAGTTTGGGTGCATTTAAACACCAATCCTAACGAGACGTTTAAAGCGAAAATTTCAAAAATATATCCTTCATTTAACACCACAGAGCAATCGTATGTGGTAGAAGCACAGTTTGAACAAGTTCCTAATAAAATCTTTTCGGGTTCTCAACTACAAGCCAATATTGAAACAGGTAGTAGTAAAAATGTGCTAGTAATTCCAACGGCATATCTTATCAGGGAAAATAAGGTCATCCTTGAAAATAAGGAAGAAAGAACTATAAAAATAGGTCGAAAAAATAATGATTGGACAGAAGTAATTTCTGGACTTTCAGAAGAAGACATCATTGTAAAACCAAAACTATAAACGATGAATACCAATCAGAAAATTGCAAAAGTACATCTTACGTCAAGGATAAGGCAACTGCTGGTGGCTGTATTGAGTATATGCTTCGGTATTTCAATGTACATCGCAATGAACAGTTTCATGGCAGGTGTAAATAATATTCAAACGGAAATTACTTTCAGTTCAATGTCTCATATTAAAATTTATAACGATTTATCGGAAAACATAACATCAATATTACCAAAACCGAAAGATGAGCGTACGCTCTTAATGGTTAGTAATGCCAGAAACATACAATATACAAAAGGTATTAAAAACGCTGATGCTATTAAAGACAAATTGTTAAATATGCCTGAAATTAATGGTGTTGCATTACAACTCAATGAGCAAATTTTTATTAGAAATGGAGTTTCAAATACAAGTGCATCGCTTTCGGGTATTGAAACAATCAATGAACATAAGCTTTTTGAAATTGGGAAATATATAATTGATGGTGATTTAAGTGATTTAGACAAACGGTCTGATGGTATTATTTTGGGTGTTGGATTGGCACAAAGAATAGGGGTAAAACCAGGTAATACCATTTCATTAAGTACTTCTGAAGGAGTATCTAAAATCTTTAAAGTTATTGGTCTTTTAGAGTCTGGTTCTAAAGTTAGGGATATGACAAGTGCATTAGTCTCCATTGAAACTGCAAGACAATTGTTTTCTAAAAATAAAAGTTATGCAACGGATGTTTTAGTTAATACATACGATTATAATAACGCCAAAACCGTTGCAGAAAAAGTACGCAAACACACAGACTACAAAGTCGAATCTTGGCAAGAAGGAAACAGTCAATTAGAGTCTTCAAGTTTATTGCGAGATGTATTGGCAATTGCCGTTTCGCTAACCATATTGATTGTGGCAGGATTTGGAATTTATAACATTATGAATATGACCGTAAATGAAAAAATCAAAGAAATCGCCATTTTAAAAGCAATGGGATTCAACGGAAAAGATGTTGTTGAAATTTTTCTTACACAGTCGGTTGCTATAGGGTTTATTGGTGGTATAGTTGGGGTGGTTTTAGGAAATGTTATTGTTCAAATATTAGACATTGTACCGTTTAAAATTGCTTCACTCAACACATTGCCTGTTGCTTACAACATAAAGGATTACATATTGGCATTTTCTTTTGGCGCAATTATTACGCTAATAGCAGGATATCTTCCATCGCGAAAAGCATCAAAAGTAGATCCAGTTGAAATATTAAGAGGTTAAAATTTAAAAAATATGAAAGCCATATCAATACAAAATATAAACAAACATTTTTACGATCCTGTAGAATTTCAAGTATTAAAAGACATTTCTTTTGATGTGAATAAAGGGGAATTTGTAGCTGTCACAGGGAAATCGGGTTCAGGTAAATCTACCTTACTCTATCTCTTATCCACTATGGATACTCAATATGATGGGATAATTGAAATTAACGGTACTGAGATTACAGGTTTAAAACAAAATCAACTGGCAAAATTCCGTAACGAGCAAATCGGTTTTGTGTTTCAGTTTCACTTTTTACTACCAGAATTTACCGTTTTAGACAATGTGATGTTACCAGCTTTAAAACTGAATAAAAAAAGTAAAAATGAGATTGAAGCAGAAGCTATCGAATCGCTTTACTTATTAGGTCTTAAAGGGCAAGAGCTTAAAAAAGCATCTAAAATATCAGGTGGACAGCAACAACGAGTTGCTATTGCAAGAGCACTTATTAATTCGCCATCAATTATTATGGGTGATGAACCCACAGGAAACCTCGATTCTAAAAACACAAACATTGTTTTTGATGTGTTTAAAGAACTGGCAAAAGAACGCGGGCAAACCATTATAGCCGTTACCCACGATGATGAGTTCGCAGGCAATTGCGACCGTATTATTGAGCTTTCGGATGGGAAGTTAATTAGTTAATAATATAGTTGAAAAGGAGTTTTTCGATTTCAAAGCCTAAAATTCGACTTCAATAACTTATTTCTGAAAAGGAAGGCATAACACATCATCTTTGTAAAAGAATTAAGAATAATACCTAAAAATATAATAAAATGAAAAATCTAAAAAACGGAATCACAATAGTACTGATAACAATATGTAGCATCGCAGGTTATGCACAATCAAATGCGGGTTTGGCAGGAGAATATATTGTAGGCGAACAAAATACAATTGTAAAAATTGAGCAACAGGATGCTGTGTATTCTGGAACAATAATGTCTTCAGATAATTCTAAAGTCAAAATAGGAAAATTGATGGTTAAAGACTTAGAGCAAACCAGAGGAAAATGGAAAGGAAAGGTGTATGCACCAAAACGTAAAGAATGGTATGATGCTGAATTTATTCTAAAGGAAAATACGCTTGATATAAAAATAAAGGTTGGTTTTTTTAGTAAAACGATTGAATGGCTAAGAAAGTAACTATGCAATATTCTAATAAAAAATTTCCTTTACAAAAAGCAAGTATAACGTTTCTGTTTGTTCTTGTTTTTTATAATACAATGAATGCGCAAGACTTTAAATTAGCGGGCGTGTATTACAATAATTATTTAACTTCTGATGTGAAAAATACGGAAGACAACCAAGAAACCAAATTTCAAGAGTTTGGTGCTTTTGTGAATTTTCCGAAGAAATTAAAGAACAATAAAACTGTTCTCATCAATGGATTTGGTTATGGTTTTGTAGAAACAACCATTAAGGATCCCTTATTTCTGTTTAATGAAAGCGATAAAAAATTACAGCAACTGTATTATCAGTTAACGCTCTTACATCAATGGAACGAAAAATGGAACGTCGCTCTGAATTTAAAACCCACATTAGCATCCGATTTTGAAAGGAAACTAAGTGCCGATGATTTTATTTTTCAAGGTGCTGTAGTGGCTACTAGAAAGTTATCGTCAAGCTTTAAACTTGGAGGTGGTTTAGCATATAGTGCTCGTTTGGGAAGTCCGAGATTCATTCCTGTGGTTAATTTAAGATATAAGAAAAGTAGGCACGAAATAAATGCCTTATTGCCTATAAATGCTAAATACAGCTATTCGATATTGCCTAATGAGAAACTACAACTTGGACTGCAATATGCACTTAACGGGGCAAATTTCAATGTACATTCCGATGATAATCGTATTGATAAAATAAATTATTCGAGAGCAAATTTTGGGGTAGTTACTCAATATCAGTTAACTAATATGCTTCGATTGGAAGCGTTTGGAGGATTAAGTGCTGGACGATCATATAGTGTTATTGACAATGATAATAAGACTTATGATTTTGATTCGGAATCAGCACCATTTTTTAGTATCGGGATTGTATTAGTTCCACCAAAAAGTAAAAAGTAATATGTTTCAAAAGACATCTAAGAAAATTATTATATCATTAATTCTATTCATAAGTGTGACAGGAATTATACATAGTCAAGAAAAAAGGATTTTTAATTTTAATTCTGAAGAAGTACCCTATTATCTTTCTTTAAATTTTAAGTATGGTTTATCTATACTGCCCAATCTTAATGCTAAAATCGTAATAGTTAATGACCAAGAAAGTCTCTTGTCAGTATCTGAATCAATTAAAATTCCTGAAAAAAAAATCTACGAAAAAGATTACCTTCTCTATTATTATTTAAAATTACCAAAATTAAAAAGTGAAAAAGAATATCTAAATTTTCTAAAAGCATTTATAGAGGAGAATTACAACAGAGATGTTTTCAATAGAAATACTATTAGCATAGATTTTAAACAGAACACAATTCCATTTAGTTGTGAATCTCTTGAAGAATTAAATACGTTTTTGGCACAAGTTATAGTTTCAGAGAAAAGCAATTTATTAAAATGTGGTAGAAGTTTTATTTTGTCAAATAATAATTTGAAAGAAAAATTAAAGACTTCAATATCTTATGAATCTATAAGATTTATTGGCGAAGCTGAAAAAATAAAAGAAGATTATAAACTTTTAAAATCTTTATCTCAATGGAAGAATACCTATTTTATTGCAATAAAATTAGGACTTCAAGAAATTTCTAAAAACCAAAGAACAACTTTTGATGAAGAAACCCGTGTAGATTTTTCTGATTTAAAAACTGTATGGAATATCGACGCTGGATATATGTTTTCTGAAAAATTTGGAGGCTTTTTGAACTTTGGAATAACATATAAAAAAGAACAGAAAGACCAAAATATAAGTAATAGTGTCAATGGTATTACCATAAGTGGTTCGGGTAGTGGTGCTGGGGTTATTAAAATAGGATTAGGTGTAAAATATATCCCTTTTGTTAAAGATCGCTGGAGTATATATACAGATTTAGCGGGAGGCTTTTTAAGTGCTAAAGCTGGCGGTGGTGATGGTAGCGTAACTATATCTAATGGCAACGTGAATAATACAATTAGTAAGGTAGAAAGAACAGAAAAAAGCAAGTATTTAAATTTATCTTTGGGTGCAAATTACAGATTGGGACGTACTGTGTTTTTAACCAGTAATTTTCAATATTCAATTTCAAATTTTGAAAACAATATTGGTTCTGTTTCAGGTTTTACAGGATATACAATTAATCTAGGTGTAGGATTTAGTTTTAAATAGAATGGAGCATTATTAATCAGATAATTTTAATATATTAAGTGTTGAATATAGAAGTCTAACGAATGAAAAAAAGTATTATAAATAGGATAATTCGCATCATTTTAGTGACTTTGTATGCGCTGCTGGTAATGAAATTAGTGGACTTGGGAATACCAGAAACAATTAAATATATATCGGAAGTTCCAGTACACATATTTTTGTTCTATTATTTACTATTTTTCAATTTGAATGTAGAAGGTAACTTGTTTTTTGACCGTTATTTGAATAAAAAAATGCCGTGGTTTGATGTTCCTAAAAAGCGAGTTTTTGTGCAATTGAGCGTTATTCTTCTATGGACTTTTATTTCTATTGGGTTGCCATTTTTAGCTTGGTATTTTATCAATGGACAATCTTTAATTTATCCGCAAGCACCTGTTGTAATATTTATTGGTTCGATAATTTTTTTGTTGGTGTTTATAGGTGTTTCTATAGCTATAAATTTCTTTAAACAGTGGAATACATCTTTACTAAATGCCGAATATTTCAAACAGGAAAAACTCAAAGCCGATTATCGGGTTTTGCAAAATCAAGTAAATCCACATTTTTTGTTCAATAGCCTAAATGTGTTGATTTCAGAGATAAAATATAACCCAAAAACGGCCCAAGATTTTACACGCAAATTATCTAAAGTGTATCGCTATGTTTTACAAAGCAAACATCACGACTTAATTTCCTTGAAAAAAGAACTTGAATTTATTGATTCCTTTATTTTTTTGCATAAAGTCAGAATTGGAGATGCTTTAGAATATGTAGTAAATATTTCTGATGAAATAGTACATAAACAAATCCCACCTTTAACCTTACAGATTTTGATTGAAAATGCCATTAAACACAATATAGCTAATGAAGAAAATGTATTGAAAATTTCAATTGAAAGCGATGCTAATAATACGTTAATCGTTAGTAATAACTTGCAAATTATTGATACTGTCGATTCAACATACACAGGTTTATCAAATTTAAGCAAGCGATTTGAATTGCTTAAAAAAGATGGTTTTACTTATGGTAAACAAGAAGAAAAATTTGTGGTATCCATTCCTTTAATTTCAGCATAAAATGATAAAAGTAGTAATAATAGAAGACGAATTACCTGCACAACGATTGTTAAAAGAAACCTTGCAGGAAATAAATTTTGAAACGGAAGTTGTTGGCTGTTTAAACAGTATAAAATCTGCTGTGGAATGGTTTAAAAATAATTCACATCCAGATATTGTTCTGTTAGATATTGAATTATCTGATGGATTAAGCTTTGAAATTTTTAAGCAAGTGAACATTGAAAGCTCTATAATATTTACAACCGCTTATGACGAATACGCTATACAAGCATTTAAAGTCAATAGTATTGACTATCTGTTAAAGCCAGTAGAAAAGGATGAATTGCAAGCTGCTTTTGAGAAATACCATCAATACAATAAGCAGTTTATTCATGAAAAAAACTCAAGTATAAATTTTTCAGAACTTGCATCACTTATTAAAAACGAGAAACCAGTATATCGCAAACGCTTTTTAATACAGTCTAACGAATCCTTTTTTCATTTATCAATTAAAGATATTGCACTATTTTACAGTATGCAAGGCATAACCTTTGCGGTGACTTTCGACAAGCGTGAATACCCTGTTAATTTTTCATTAGAAGGTTTAAAAAACCAATTACACCCCGAACATTTTTTTAAAATAAATCGTCAATTCATAGTGAATATCGATGCTATTAAAAGAGTTCATACTTATTTTAATGGAAAACTAAAACTGGAAATAGACCCTTCTCACACAGAAGATGTAATAATTGGTAAAGATAAATCAGCATCTTTTAAACGGTGGATGGATAGGTAAGTGAAAATGAAATTTCGATATTAAACTCGACCTCATAATAGAAATATATCTTGTTAACTATGAATACTGATATTGAAAACACATTTAAATTTATGAAATCAGAACTTGAAAAAGTTCAAATTAAAGTTAAAGTTGTTGAAAACGAAAATGGGAGGGAAGGAGTCGATTTTTTAATTGGAGATAAACAATTACATCTACAATCCATAGATTTAGATACTTCACAACGCAGTATTAAAATTAAAAAGCAAGATTTAGGAGAACTAAACGATAACTTGTTTATCGCTTTAGTTTTAATAATAGATAAAAGACCAAAGGTTGTTTATATAATTCCATCAAAAGAGTTATCACAATCTGATAGTAATATTTTCATAAATAACGAAGTAAGTTTAATGCCTAGTTTATCAAATTGGGAGATTAAAGTGTCTAGCAATACAATCCCAGAATTAGCAAAATATGCTCTAGAAAACATGATAGATAAGCTAAAAAGTTGATTTAAGTATCAATTATAAATAGAAACTATGCGTATTTACCCAGATGTAGCGTTGGCAAAACGACCTCATATAATTTTGGCTAAAACAATAGGAGAGTGGAGCGTAATATTTTAGGGTTGAAGTAATAAAGTATCTTAATAGTTGTGATTAAACAATAATATCAAAGCAATCTTAAGAGTTCCAATGTTTCCTAAAAATTTCTATTTGACATAATGTTAGAAGTACTACATAAAAGAAGTTAAATCGAAGCTATAATTAGAACAAGTGTATAGAAATTTTAAAGCTAGGATTTGAGCAAGGATAAATTTTATACTCTTGTGAATACACACCGAAAAGCTCATGAAAAAAATTATAACGGAAACATACTACTAAACGAAAATTTTAATAATAACTAAAAAGTAGCTTTTTTTTGGCGTTGTCAAGCGCTGGAAAATTGTGTTTAAAAAAATTACTGCGTAGCATAATTATTTTTAAAAAGCAATACGAGCGATTTTGGCAAGAGGCAATTTTACATAATGTCGAATTATAGCTACAAATATGTAACGAGAAGTTTCTCTAGAATCGCGTATTTGAAAAATTATGAACCATTGTACAGAATATTCAATTTAAATGAAATGTAAAATCTGAATGTTTAATGACCCAAGTAATAAAGATTATATAGTAACGATAACATTCTGGGATATTTTACATAATATAGAATTATAGCTTACGAATATAAACTAGAACTTCATAAGCCGTAATTTCTTTTAACATAATTATTAACGATATAGACCTAAAGACACTATATCTATAATTATGTTAAAAGAAATTACTATGGATTTGTACTATAATTAATATTATGTTAAATAGAGTGTTTGCTATTATCAAAACATTAATACATTAAATATAATTTGTGTGAATAAACATAGTACATTTGCCGAATGCAAAAAAAAGAAAAACAATCTAAATTAGAATTTATTGCTTTAATGGCATCTTTAATGTCATTAGTTGCTTTATCAATTGATGCCTTGCTACCTGCAATTACTCAAATTGGTACAAGTATAAAAATTCCACAAAACTCTAATGATAGTCAACTATTAATTACCATGATTTTTTTAGGATTAGGTTTTGGACAATTAATATTCGGGCCAATATCTGATAGCTTAGGTAGAAAAAAAGTTATTTATTTTGGATTTGCTCTTTTTGTAATTGCAAGTTTTATTTGTATAAATGCAACAAGTTTAGAAATGATGGTTCTTGGAAGAGTTTTACAAGGAATAGGACTTTCAGCCCCAAGAACAATTAGTATTGCTATGGTTAGAGATAGTTTTAGTGGTAATTACATGGCTAAAATAATGTCATTTATTGTGGTTATTTTCATTCTCGTTCCTGTTGTAGCTCCTGCCATAGGTAAATTAATGTTAGATGCCTTTGGATGGAAATCAATTTTTTATAGTCAGTTAATATTCGGTGTTTTAGTAATGCTTTGGTTATGGAAACGTCAACCTGAAACCTTAAAAAAAGAGAACAGAATAAAATTATCCATCCGTCTTTTTGTAGAAGGAACTAAAGAGTTTTTAAAACACAAGCAAGCAGTTGTACTAACGTTAATATCAGGATTTATTACGGGATCTTTTATGGTATATTTAAGTGCTTCGCAACAAATATTTCAAGTACAATACGATTTAGTTGAAGAATTTCCTTTCATTTTTGCAGCATTAGCTATTGCAGTAGGTTTTGCTACTTTTTTAAACGGAACTTTTGTGATGAAATTTGGAATGCTAAAACTAATTTCTTTTTTCCTGGTGATTTTTACAATAATTCCAATTGTGTATATCGTTTTATTTTATGGAAAAGGAAATCCTAATATAGTTATATTGTTATGTTTTTTCGCTTTGCAATTTTTTTCTTTAGGCTTTTTGTTTGGAAATTTAAGAGCCTTGGCTATGCAGCCTATTGGTCATATTGCTGGTATTGGCGCTGCTATTAATGGTTTTGTATCAACAATTATGGCTGTTCCAATTGCTACTTTTATAGGTAAATATGTTACCACCACTACTCTACCGCTTTTTGCAGGATTTTTAGTTAGCGGAATAATATCGTTAGTTTTACTTTATTTAATGAAAATTACCATAAAAAAATAATAATTTTATGAGCCTTACTATTCTTTTTGAAGATGATTATATTATTTGCGTTTCTAAACCTAATAATGTTGTTGTACACCATGCACATCACTCAAGAAATGTTTCTGACGAAGATTCGTTATTGCAATTGTTGTTCAATCAATTTGAGCATAAATTTTATCCGATACATCGATTGGATAGAAAAACATCTGGAATAATTTTATTGGCAAAAGAAACTAAATACGTATCAAAATTTCAAGAATTGTTTACCAATAATGAAATTCAAAAAACATATTACGGTATTGTTAGAGGTCATTCTCCAGAAACCAAAATTATCGATTCTCCTGTTAAAGGAAGAGATTCAAATGTATATAAAGAGGCCGAAACTCATTTAAAAACTATTGATAAAGTGGTTTTAGATATTCCTGTAAAACCATACGATACATCAAGATACAGTTTAGTTGAAATGAAACCTACTACTGGTAGATTGCATCAACTACGTATTCATATGAATAAAATTAGTCACCCTTTAATTGGCGATCCTAAATATGGTGATAAAAATCACAATCTAATGTTTATTGATAATTTTAATTGCGAAAACCTCTTTTTACACGCATATTCATTAGAGTTTATACATCCTTTTTCTAATGAAAAACAACTTGTAAAATCAGCGTTACCAAACGATTGGAATACTGTTTTTAAACGTTTTAATTGGAGTGTTTAAGAAAATAACACTAAAAAAAGTATTGGAAAAACCATACCTAATATAGCTAACTTCCACCCTCTTTTAGAAAAACCATTTTTACCAGCAGGAATCAAAATTCCAGTAATTGCAATTAACAACATCGCGGCTCCAAAAATATCAGAATACCAAATCCAAAAATTATTTGTTGATTTGTGTAAATACATAGTGTGCCCAATAATTGGCACTTTTCGTTTAAACTCTAAGTTTCCTTTACCAGATTTTATATCAACGTCTAAAATTGTATTATTTTTATAATAAACCCTAAGTTTATTTTGTCTTACTCGATGTCCATCGTATTTTAAATTAAAATCTTTGGTACTTTTTTTTATAAAGTCTTTGGTTATTAATTCTGTATTTTCAGGTAAAACTATGGTAACTTCTTTGTTTTCGTAAGTATAATCCATCGGATACCAATCACTCCTATGATTCAAAATAATTCCAGAAAAAGAAAAGGCTATAATTAATCCTACATAAAAATAGGCAAAATCTCTATGTAAGCTACGATTTGTAATGTTCATTTATCAATTTTTATAATAACAAATATATCAGAATTAGTTTTAAATAAAAAAGACTAACATTTACGTTAGTCTTTTTTATATTTTAATACTTCAATTTTAAATTTCTTTAAAAATTGCGTGCATTAAACGTTTTTTGTCATTAATACTTTCTTCTAACGAAATCATTGTTTCTGTACGGTTTACTCCGCTCACTTCATCAATCTTATAAATAATGTCTTTTGCATCATTTGTGCTTTTAGCTCTTACTTTACAAAAGATATTGTATTTACCAGCTGTTACATAAGCTACCGTTACATTAGGTATTAAACGTAAATTATCTAAAACATGCTGTGTCATTGATGTTTTTTCTAAATACACTCCAACATGAGCAATAAAGGTATATCCCATTTTATCATAATTCAACGTTAAAGTTGAACCTTGAATAATTCCTTCATCTTCCATCTTTTTAACACGTACATGTATAGTACCTGCTGATACTAATAATTTTTTTGCGATGTCGGTAAAAGGTGTACGAGCATTTTCTATTAAAATGTCTAAAATTTGATGATCAATCTCATCTAAAACAAACTTCTTCATTTTTTTATTTTCTTCAAGTAATATTGCTAAAATATGATTTTTTTCTAATTAAAAAAGAGTTTTATTGATAAATATTTAGTTTTTAGTCTTTTTTATCAAATTCTTTATGTGCTAAAAAGGTAGATAAATCTCCTTCTTTCTCTTTAATTAAAATCAGCGCAAATTTACTATTTTCTAATCTCTCTACATACTGAAAAGCTACATCTTTTTTATTATTTTCAGACCTATAAATAACATCATAGAAGTTCTTGATATTGTTTGGAATAGCTAAATAATCTGAATAATCTGTAAAGTTATCTGTTATTGAAATATGATAAATTCCTTGTAAAAGAGCATAAAAATTATATTTCCTTACCTCTTCTCTTTCATAATCATTAGGATAATGGCCAGCTTCTATTAAAATGGTGTTATGTCCTAGCTTTTGAAAATTATCTCCGGTTGCTGTCGGATAAAATTCATCTGTATAACGACCAACATGATTTGGAATTGTTTTTTGTAACAAAGAGTTCATCGCTACAATTACATTCATCGTTTCTATACGACCTTTAGTAATTTTACGTGTTTCTTCTTCAGATGGTGCTAAAAACGAAATAGTAGCCGGATTTTTAGTGCCTTCTACACCAAAAATTGTTCTTTGATCGTGTAAATTAAAACAAAAATCAGGATGTACGCTATTTAAAACCTCACGTAACAATTTACTCTCTTTAGCCTGTAAAGCTACCGCATCTCTATTTAAATCAACTTCATTTGCATTTACACGAGTATAAACCTCTGCGCCATCTGGGTTTAACATAGGTACAATAGTAATATCGCTATTACTTAAAATAATGTTGACAATTTTATTATCAGAAAACTGTTTAATAAAACTTAAAAAATCAAAAACAGCTTTGGTTCCGGTACTTTCATTACCGTGCATTTGACTCCAAATAAGTATTTTCTTTTTTCCTGTACCTAGTTTAAGTTGATATATTTTTCTTTTTTCTTCTGATAAACCAATTACTTTACTTGTAATGTTCGAAGCTAAATTACTATAAAGAGGTTCAATATCATTAAAGCAAATATGCCTTCCTGATAATTTATGTTCTTTAATTGCTTGATAATTTTGTTCTAAAAAAGAAATATCTATACTATTCATATTATAAGGTAAACCAATCTGCTATTAATTCTTTTTCTATAGATTTAGCAGTTATGTGTGTGTAATCATTTTTAACCATGTCATATTGATAATCTTTCGACCATTCTTCAATATTATTTGTTAATGTTTTTAAAGAATCACATATAAACGTTACTTCTTCGTTTGTTATTGTTGGGTGTACCGATAAACGTACCCAACCTGGTTTTTCGGTATTACAACCTTCTGATATCTGATCTTTAATTTTATGTGATGTATTCTGATCTACATTCAATAAAAAATGTCCGTAGGTACCTGCGCATGAACAACCACCTCTTGTTTGTATTCCAAAACGATCGTTTAATAATTTAACAACTAAATTAAAGTGATATTTTTCGTAATAAAAAGAAAAAATACTTAATCTGTCTTTATGGTTGGGTGCTAATATTTTAACGCCTTCTAAATTTTCTAAGCAATTAAATATAACAGGATTTATTTCATCTTCTCGCTGTTTCATTTTATCAGTTCCCATCTTATTTTTAACCTGAATAGCCAATGCTATTTTTATGGTTTGTAAAAAAGCGGGGGTTCCACCGTCTTCACGCGTTTCAACATCATCAAAATAATCATGTCCACCCCAAGGATTGGTGTAGCTTACTGTACCTCCTCCTGGATTATCAGGAATCATGTTTTTGTATAATTTTTTATTAAAAATTAAAACTCCAGAAGTTGCTGGTCCACCTAAAAATTTATGTGGCGAAAAAAATATTGCATCTAAATATTCATCCTTTTTATCAGGATGCATATCTATATCTACATAAGGTGCAGAACAAGCAAAATCAACAAAACACAAACCGCCATATTTATGAATTAAAGACGCTACTTTATGATAATTTGTTTTTATACCTGTTACGTTAGAACCTGCTACAATAGAGGCTATTTTTATAGGTCTGTCTTTATATTTTTGTATTGTTTTTTCAAACATATCTAAGCAAACCAATCCAGCTTCATTACAAGGAACTACTTCAACATCAGCAATTGTTTCTATCCACGATGTTTGGTTAGAGTGATGTTCCATATGACTTACAAAAACAATAGGACGTTTTTCATCAGGAACAATGGTATTCTCTTTTAAGTTTTCACAAATTTTTAATCCTAAAATTCGTTGAAATTTATTTACAACACCTGTCATTCCTGAACCTTCTGTAATTAAAACATCATCTTTTGATGCATTTACATGATTTTTAATAATATTACGAGCTTCATGATATGCTAATGTCATTGCTGCTCCTGAAGTTGAAGTTTCAGTATGAGTATTTGCTACAAAAGGACCAAATTTATGTAATAATTGTTCTTCTATTGGTCTATATAATCTACCACTTGCTGTCCAATCAGTATAAATCATTTTTTGTACTCCGTAAGGAGATTTAAAAGTTTGATTTATGCCTACAATATTGTTTTTAAATTCATTAAAATATTGCTCTAAATTCATAATTTGATATTGTATTTGCAGTCTAAAGTTAGAGGTATGTTACTAATTAGCCTAAAAGATTTGTATTATTAACGTATTCGTACTTTTTGTTTATTAAAGTCTAAACTTTCCGCCTATTAAAATGTTATTTTCAAAGAAGTAAAAACTTTGCGAAGCACTATCTGCCGAACTTCTTGTTGTTCTAATATCTCCCATATTTATGTACCCACCTTTTAAATCTGCTTGAATAAAAAAGTGTTTTAAAAATGTAATATTTAAACCAGCTCCGATAGACATTCCGTATCCTGATAAGTGAAAATCGTCATGACGTTCATTTTCTAGTAAAGTTGTGTTTGTTCTTGGGTATAAAATACCAACTCCAACTCCTTCTGTAAAGTTTATTTGTAAATTTTCAGATTCTAAACCAAACCAACTACTAACATCATCAAAACGTTTTAATTCTACATTTACATAGTTTAATCCATCTGTATGTTCAAAACGTAAAAAATCTTCGGCTAAATTAATATTCTGATTTGTGTAGGTTCCGTCATACTTCGGATTTCCTACGTTAATCTCTCCATTAATTGTAACATCTTGATCGCCAATCATTACATATTTCATGTGATCTACCCCAATAGAAATGGTATAGTTTTCTTTAAAGAAATATCCAATTCTGTAATTTGTTTGAGGAATAGTAACTCTACCTGGATTAAAATAATCGTTAAAAGAAAACTTTGTTTGTCTATCCTGTGCTTTTACTTTTGATAAGGTAAAATCGTAATTATCTCCTTTAAAACGAATATCAGAATCGGTATAACTTGCCCAGTTCCAACCCCAATACACAAAAAACTTTCCTTTATTGGTTACTTTCTTTTTTGCTGGTTTTACCGCTTCTTGCTCCTGCCCTATTAATATTGATGTTGTTAACAACATCAATATTAAACTAATTGCTTTTACTTTCAATTTTGTTATTTTATTATTTGTTCTATTTCTGTTATAAATCGTTCTGCAAGAGTATCTGCATTTTCTTGACTGGTACTTTCTGTATAAATTCTGATAATAGGTTCGGTATTCGATTTACGTAAATGCACCCACTCATTAGCAAAATCAATCTTTACACCATCAATCGTATTAACATCTTCATTATTGTATTTAGAAGCCATGGTTTCTAAAATTTCATCAACATTAATTTGCGGTGTTAATTGTATTTTATTTTTACTCATAAAATAGCTAGGGTACGAATCTCTTAGCGCTTTACAAGACATTTTTTTATGTGCTAAATGCGATAAAAATAAAGCAACACCTACTAATGAATCACGACCGTAATGTGAATCTGGATAAATAATCCCTCCATTTCCTTCGCCACCAATTACCGTATTAGTGTCTTTCATCATTTGCACTACATTTACTTCTCCAACTGCTGATGCGGTGTAAGTTCCGCCATGTTTCTGGGTAACATCACGCAAAGCTCTTGATGAGGATAAGTTAGAAACCGTGTTTCCGCCTCCTAATCTTCCTAAAACATAATCGGCACAAGCAACCAAAGTATATTCTTCTCCAAACATTGATCCATCTTCTGAAATTAATGCTAAACGATCTACATCTGGGTCAACCACAATACCTAAATCTGCTTTTTTCTTAACTACAAGTTTTGATATATCAGTTAAGTTTTCTTTTAAAGGCTCTGGATTGTGAGGAAATTGACCGTTAGGCTCACAATATAATTCAACACATTTAACACCTAATTCTTTTAACAAAGCAGGTATAAAAACTCCTCCGGTTGAGTTTACTCCATCAACCACCACTTTAAATTTTGCTTTTTTAATGGCTTTTACATCTACTAAATCTAGGTTTAAAACCTCTTTAATGTGTTTTTTTAAGTATTTTTTATTTTTTTTATAAGAACCTAAATTATCAACTTCAGCAAAAGTAAAATCTTCACTTTCTGCTAACTTTAAAATTTCTTCTCCGTCTGCACCATTTAAAAACTCTCCTTTTTCGTTCAGTAATTTTAAAGCATTCCATTGTTTCGGATTGTGAGAAGCTGTTAAAATAATTCCGCCTTCTGCTTTTTCTAACGGAACAGCAACTTCAACTGTTGGTGTTGTTGATAAACCTAAATCAATAACATTTATACCTAAACCAACTAAAGTGTTTGCAACTAAATTGCTAATCATTTTACCAGAAATACGAGCATCTCTACCAATAACGACTTTTATTTTTTTAGCATCTGGATTTCTTTTTATAATAAATGCTCCGTAAGCAGCTGCAAATTTAACAGCATCAACTGGAGTAAGGTTTTCACCTGTGTTTCCTCCTATGGTTCCTCTAATTCCTGATATAGATTTTATAAGTGTCATCTTCTTTTTTATATTTAGTACAAATATACTAGTATTTAAGAAAAAACTTATACATCAATATGGCTTTAACTGTAACATTTGTTACATATAAAACAAAAAAACCGCTACGTAAGTAACGGTTTTAAAATTTATAATATCAGAGATTTATTTCCCTTCCATTTTCTTTTTTAATTCAGCTAATCCACCGATATCTCCTAATGTAGATTTTGGAGCATCAGCAGCTTTTTTAGCTGCAGCTTTGATGTTTTTCTTTTCTTCTTCTTTGAAAAGAGAAGTATGAGAAACAACAATTCTACGGTATTCTTTACTAAATTCAGTAACGATGAACTTTACAGCATCACCTTTTTCTAATTTAGATCCGTCTTCTTTTTCTAAGAAACGTGTTGGAGCAAATGCTTCAATACCATCTGCAAATACTACAGTAGCACCTTTGTCATTTTTCTCTTTAATAGAACCTTCATGTGTAGATCCGATTGCATACGTAGCTTCATGCGCATCCCAAGGATTATCTTGAGTTTGCTTATGACCTAAGTTTAACTTACGGTTTTCAACATCTAATTCTAATACTTGAACATCTAATTTATCACCAACAGTTACAAAATCTGATGGGTGCTTAATTTTCTTAGTCCAAGATAAATCAGAGATATACACTAATCCGTCAATTCCTTCTTCTAATTCTACGAATACACCAAAGTTAGTGTAGTTACGTACAGTACCAGTATGAGTAGAACCTACAGGGTATTTAGCAGTAATATCTGTCCATGGATCTGGGTGTAATTGCTTCATACCTAAAGACATTTTACGATCTTCGCGATCTAATGTTAAGATTTGAGCTTCTACCTCGTCACCAACTTTTACGAAATCTTGTGCAGAACGTAAGTGTGTAGACCAAGACATTTCAGAAACGTGAATTAATCCTTCAACTCCTTCTTCAACCTCTACGAATGCACCGTAATCAGCTAAAACAACAACTTTACCTTTTACTTTATCTCCAACTTTTAAGTCAGTATTTAAAGCTTCCCAAGGATGAGCTGATAATTGTTTTAATCCTAATTGGATTCTAGATTTGTTATCATCAAAGTCTAAAATTACAACGTTTAATTTTTGATCTAATTCAACAACCTCGTTCGGGTGGTTGATACGAGACCATGATAAATCAGTAATATGTACTAATCCATCAACACCACCTAAATCAACAAAGACACCATAAGAAGTAATGTTTTTAACAACACCTTCTAATACTTGTCCTTTTTCTAATTGACCGATGATTTCTTTTTTCTGATCTTCTAAATCTGCTTCGATTAACGCTTTATGAGATACTACTACGTTTTTAAATTCGTGGTTGATTTTTACAACTTTGAATTCCATAGTTTTCTCTACATACTGATCGTAATCACGGATTGGCTTCACATCAATTTGAGAACCTGGTAAGAATGCTTCAATACCAAATACATCAACGATCATACCTCCACGAGTTCTACACTTAACAAAACCGTTAACGATTTCACCTGTTTCATGTGCATTGTTAACTCTATCCCAAGCTTTAATTACACGTGCTTTTTTGTGTGATAATACTAATTGACCAGAAGAATCTTCTCTTTTATCAACTAATACTTCTACTGAATCTCCTACAGATAAATTTGGATTGTAACGGAATTCGTTTAAAGAAATAACTCCTTCTGATTTAGAGTTGATGTCGATAATCGCATCTCTATCAGTAATTCTTGTTACCGTACCTTCGATTACATCACGTTCGTTTACGAAACCTACTGTACCTTCTAAGGCCTTTTCAAATTCTTGTAATTTAGACTCATCAACTTCATCAATACCTTCTTCGTATTTATGCCAATTAAATGTTGCTAAAAATTCTGCTGGGTTTACTGCTTCTGGAGCAGTGTTTTTTGTTTCTTCAGACATGTCTGAAATAATTTTTGTATCTTTTTATTAGCCAGATTATTAACAATACTAATGCAAAGAGAAATTAAACTTATATAAATTTGTTTTTAACCTTTTATAAACCTGTTCTTGTAAAAAGGCGTGCAAATTTACGAAGTTTTATTTAAATAACCTATAAAGGTTTTAAATTTAAGGGGTTGAGACTATTTCATTTTTATAACGAAATCATTATTCCTTTAACTTATTTTCTGTTTTAAACATTCGATCCCACAAAACGGTATAAAAGCCATAATTTTTATAATTTAATAGATGATGTTCTTTATGAAAGGTATTGGTTGTTAAAATTAAAAGTAACGGTTTTTTATTTGTAACATTTAAGTGGGTAATTACACCGTATAACCAATTAAAAACTAAAAAAGTTATAAAACTATAAAGATTAAAAGAAAAAAAAATGGTTATTGTAGTTAATAATAAACCAAATAAGATAGATTCCCAAGGAGACATATAATATAAACTAACAGCATTAAACTTTACGGAATGCTCGTGATGTTTTGAATGTATTTTTTTTAAGTAACTTAGATTATGAGAAAACCAATGTAAAAAATACATTAGAAAATCCATTAGTAAAAACAATCCTATAAAAGAAACTAAAAAGTTATCCTGAGAAAAAACAATTATTTCTTTAGACCATAATATAAAACCAGGAATCGCTATAAGAATGTTTAAAACCAAAGTTAGCAATGAAAAAAATAATTCTTTTTTAGACATGAATGTTTCGTACTTGTAAATATGATTCCATATTTTACTAATACATATGTTAAACACATATGTGACTATATTTATACATGTTAATAACGGAAAAAAAACAAAAGGATCTTTAAGGTTCATTTATAATGTTAGGAATATTACTTAAATTTTTAGTTCATTAAATAAATCAACAAGTTTCGTGTCAGAAGGTCTTGGAGCATCTGAACTGACTATGTTACCAGCTGGGTCAATTAAAATAAAACGAGGGATTCCTTGAATACCATAATCTGTAACAAATTTTGATTTCCAATCATTATCTGCCATTAACTGTATACCTCCTAATTCTTTATCAATAATCATCTGTTTCCAAGCTGCATGATCTTTTTTAACATCAATAGAAAGACTTACAAATTCAATATTTTTATCATGATACTTTTCTTCTACCTTCTTTAAAAACGGAATTTCAGCTTTACAAGGTCCGCACCAAGTTGCCCACACATCTATGTAAACATATTTACCTTTTAAATCAGCTAAAGATGTGGTTCCGCCTGCGTTGTTTTCATAATCAACAAATACTGGTGAAGTTTTTCCTTTTGCAAGTGTTAAAATAAGGTTGTATTGTTTGGTTAACCGTTCTTTTAAAACTTTATCTGTTGATAATTTCATAATTCCGTTATACAACTCTTCCGAATTAGGGTTACGTACCGATACTTGACGAGCAAGTCCTGAAAGTAAATTATCACTTATAACTTTACTTTTAGTTTCTTCTATTAATTTTAATGCAGCTACTTCGTAAGAAATTTTTTCATTTTTAGCGTTTTCTCTAGCTACTTTACTAAAATTAGAACTTACAATGCCTTTATAAGCATTAAAAGATTTGTAATGCTCTTCATTATTAAAGTCAAAACCTTTTAAAACATCAGGAAAAGAATCAGAAATTTTAAAGTCTTTATTTTTTGTAAAATAAGCATGTGCCGGCTCATAACTTAGTAAATGACTAATATGATCATATTTTATATTTGCTTTTTCTCCTTTAACAAAATCAGCATCTAAACCTTCTAACGATTTTTCTAAGGCTTCTTTTTGTTGATTCATTTTTTCTAAATAAGCTATTTCTTCTAAAGAATAAAGTTCTGATGTTGTACCTGCTCTTTCTTTAGTTAAATATTTTTGTGCTAAAAAGTTATTCACATCACTACCGTTACCAGAATAAACAATACTTTCATCAAACTCTTTAGCATCCATATTTAAATTAATGGCATATCCATTTTCTAAATAGATTGATGAACTTTCTTTTCCATCACTAAAACTATAGTAACCGTTTGTATTAAAAATAGTGTCAGAAAAAATACCAGCTTCAGATACTTCAATATCTCTAACTTTTTCGTTTAAACTATTTATTATAGCCAAATTTGTACTGTTTGCATTTTTAATAGTTCCTGAAAATAAGGTGTAATCTTTAGGTTTTGAATTGTTACACGAAATGATCGTAATGGCAAGGGCACCAAAAATTAATTTTTTCATAATATTTTTTATTGTTTTTTTAAAATAATCGACAATATAGTTAATTATTTATTCTTGTTTTTACATTAAAATTTATTTTATAAATGCAAGCACTGGTTTTAAACTTTCTTGCGGATTTTCTTCCATCGGTGTATGCCCTAAACTACTTAATATAACCAATTTATTATTCGGTAAATCTCTTTGGAATTGATACGCGTTTTCTATCGGTATTAATAAATCTTCTGCTCCCCAAAGTATTAATGTAGGTTGCTTGATTGTTTTAATTTTCGCATACGAGCTTTCAGGTGATTTCATATTAAAACGATCTACAAAAGCTTGACGATTTCCTTCTCTTAAGGTTAGGTCAAAATAGCGTTCTACTAAAGAATCGGTTACTTTAGATTTATCATAATACACATTTTCTACACTTGCTCTTACCATAAAACGCGGAGTTACATACAGTAATAATTTATTTAATAATGGAGTTTGGGCGACTTTAAAAGCCATCGGAACACTTTTCGATTTCATCGGATAACCAGCTGCATCAATTAAAATCATTTTTTTTACATTATTTGGATGGTTTACAGTGAAATTCCATGCTATTTGTCCCCCTAATGAGTTTCCTCCTAATATACATTCTTTAATTTTTAAGGATGATAAAAAATCATGTATAAACTTCACGTAATTGTCCATGGAATAATTTCTATCAGGAAATGGTCCAGTTAATCCGTAGGCAGGAAGATCCATCCGAAGTACTCTTCTTGTTTTTTTTAATTCGGTAGTCCATGCATCAAAAGTATGTAAGCTTGCGCCTGTTCCGTGAATTAAGACTATCGGAATACTATCTAATTTTACTCCTTCATCACGATAATGAACTTCCATCCCGTTAATAGCAACAAAAGAAGATGCTTTATTAACATATTTTTCTTTTAATTTTTCAACCGGAATATCTTGGTGTCCATAAAAAACGCCAATACTTGTAAAAACTAAAGCGATGATTAATAAGGTTACTTTTACTATCTTTTTCATTGATAAATATTTAGTTTATATCCTTTTTTAAAGGAATTTGACTCATTGCTCTCTCTGCAATTGCTGTAATTGATAATGACGGATTTACTCCTGGATTTGCAGAAATCATAGCGCCATCAATAACATATAAATTATCATATCCGAAGATTTTATTGTTTTTATCAATAACTCCTTCTGATTTATTTTCTGCCATTACAGCGCCACCTAACACATGTGCTGTTGATGGAATCCCTGCAATAGTTTCTAACGCAAACGAAGTACTTACACCGTTTACTGCCTTGCTATACGCTGCTACTAACTTTTTAGATTCTTTAATAAAAGGTGTTGGTTTTTTACCTGAATTAACGGTTGATGTCATAAATCCGAAGATATTACGTTTAAATTTCAGCGTACTATCTAACGTTTGCATAAAAAGTAACACCACTGTTTTTTCTGCCCAACTGTTTGTAAAATAGACTTTAAAATATTTTATAGGTGATTTTAATAACGAAACAGCCATCATCATTAAACGAGCTAACACGTTTTTATTGGTTACATAGGGCAAATGCAAAAACTTCCAAGCGTTTGAACCTTTTGCATATCTAACGATTTCTAAATGAGAATTTTCATCCGTATCTAAAATACTTCCGATTGCCACACCTTTCGAAAAATCTTTGTCTTTATCTAAGGTAGATACACTTACTAAGGTTTCGTTATTGGTTCTAATATCCAATCCTAATCTGTCTGAAATATTAGGAAGTGAATCTTTTTTAAGTTTTAGCAATAGTTTGATTGTTCCTAAAACTCCACCAGAAAAAACAACCGATTTTGTTTTAACCTTTTGACGTTTTTTTAAAAGTTTTGTACTTGTTTTTATAAATACTTCATAACCATCATCAGAAGGTTTTACGTCGTAAACTTCGTTTTCGGCAAGTATTTTAGCACCCTTTTTTTGTGCTAAGTATAGGTAGTTTTTATCTAAAGTATTTTTAGAGTTATTTCTACAACCAGTCATACAAGCCCCACAAAAATTACATCCAGTTCTTTCAGGGCCTTCTCCATTAAAAAATGGATCTTTTTTAGTCACATTTTCTTCACCAAAATAAACAGCTACATTGGTTGCATTGAATTTATTTTTGATATTTAATTCTGATGCGACATCCTTTAAACCATTATCTCCATCAAACAACTGTGGATTTCTAGTAGCTCCAAGCATTCTTAAAGCTTCTTTATAATACGGTTTTAACTCATTTTCCCAATCTAAAAGATTGCTCCAGCTACCTGTGTTAAAAAAAGTAGCTTTAGGAATAGGCAACGTATTGGCATACACTAAAGATCCGCCACCAACACCTGTACCCGAAACAATAGCAACGTGTCTAAAAATGGTTAACTTCATAATTCCGAAAAAGCGTAATTTCGGCATCCAAAGCCATTTTTTAAAATTCCAGTTTGTTTTAGGGAAATCCTTGGCTTTATACCATTTTCCTTTTTCCACAACCAAAACTTTATAGCCTTTTTCTGATAATCGTAATGCACTTACCGAACCACCAAAACCACTACCAACAATTACGTAATCGTATTCTTTTTTTAAACTCAAAAATCTATTTTTAAATTATTAATAATTAAAGGTAATTTACTATTCTTTTTCAACAAATAAATAGTTCAGTTTTTTACTATTAAAAGCGGTATTAAATACTTTTATTTCATTACTCAATAAAGCGTTAAAAGCCTTTAATTGTATATTTATTTTTTGAGTTAATTCGTTTTTTACAGCAATATCTTGTTCGGTTGGTGCAAAATCTCCCATACTTACCAAACTATTTAAATGTCCTAATTTATTGGTTAATCGAATAGGAAAATTTAACGGATCTTGTCCACTTCTGTTTTTTGTTTGATATAAAGCTTCCTCTATTTTTGTAAACTGCTTTTTTAAATCTTTTGATTTTTCAATCAAATCTTTTACCAACAGATTATTTTTATATTGTTTTTGAAAAGCTGATAATTGAGCATTAATATTTCTTATTTTTTTGATAGATTTATGAGCATTATCCATCGTTTTATTCACATCTTTAATAAAAGCAAATTGTTTTTCCATATCAGCTTGTGTACTTTCTGCTCTAGGATCAGCTAATATATTAAACGGCTGTTCTTGAGTTTTTCCGTTTACACTTAAACTAACTTTATAAACTCCAGGTACGGCTTTCGGTCCCTTTAAACTTGCCCACCATAAAATCATTCCTTTTAGCTTTTCCGCACCTTTATAAGTCATACTCCAAACATATTGATTCCCTCCTTTTTTAGCAATCAACACGTTTTTCTTTTTATTTGCAGTACTTACCGTTTTTATGGTATCGCCTTTGCTATCTAAATAACTTAATACAATAGTATCTTTCTTTTTATCATAATTTTTTAAATTAAAATAAGTATAAACACCACTATGTAAATTTGTTCCAGCAGTTTTACTTCCTTTAAAACTACTTCCACGCATTCGGTAAGTATCTTTTGGTTGAAATAATTTAGTATCTGATACTTTATCTTTTAATAATTGATGAATAACCGTTAAATCATCAATCATCCATAAACTTCTACCTTGAGTTGCTACAATTAAACTATTATCTTTAATGGTTAAATCAGTAATTGGTACAATTGGTAAGTTTAACTGAAAAGATTTCCAGTTTTTACCAGCATCAAAAGAAATATACATTCCCGTTTCTGTACCTGCATACAATAAACCTTTGTGTTTAGGATCTTCACGAACAACACGTGTAAAATGTTCAGGATTAATTCCGTTTGTAATTTTAGTCCAAGATTTTCCGTAATCTGTTGTTTTGTATAAATATGGAGTAAAATCCCCCGTTTTATATTTGGTTCCGGCTACATAACAAGTACCTTCATCAAATGCACTTGGCTCAATACTATTTATCATCATCCATTCTGGCATTCCTTTTGGCGTTACATTTTGCCAAGTTTCACCTCCATTTTTTGTGATATGAATTAATCCATCATCACTACCAACCCAAAGTAATCCTTCTTTTAAAGGTGATTCTTGCGCAGCAAAAATGGTACAATAATATTCTACTGATGTATTATCTTGCGTAATTGGTCCTCCTGATGATTTCAATTTCTCAGGATCGTTTCTTGTTAAATCATCACTAATAATTTTCCATGATTGTCCTTCATTTTCTGTTACGTGAACGTGTTGCGAAAATGTATATAATTTATTTGGATTGTGTTTTGAAAATAAAATAGGAAAGTTCCATTGAAAACGATATTTCATACCTTCAGCTCCATGTCCCATTGGATTATCTGGCCAAACATTAATTGCACGAACGGTTCCTGTTTTATGATTTAAACGTGTTAAATAACCATCATAACTTCCTCCGTAAACAATATCATTATTTTTAGGATCAACAGCAATATGAGCCGATTCTCCCCCTGCGGTAGATTCCCAATCATCTTCAGTAATATTTCTTCCGGCTGTTCTATGCGGAATTCTGATAGTTGAATTATCTTGTTGCGCTGCATAAATTCGGTACGGAAAATGATTATCAGTAGTTACTCTATAAAATTGTGATGTTGGTTGATTGTGATAGGTACTCCAAGTTTCGCCACCATCATAAGTAACTTGTGCACCACCATCATCACCAATAATCATTCGATCTGGGTTTTCAGGCGCAATCCATAAATCATGATGATCACCATGTGGTGCATTGTGCGTGCTAAATGTTTTTCCGCCATCTACACTTTTATGGTAACGTACATTTAAAACATATACTTTATCTACATCTTTAGTATCTGCATAAACACGAGTATAATACCAAGCTCTCTGGCGAATTTTACGTTCGCTATTTACTTGTTTCCAGGTTTCTCCACCATCATTACTTTGATACAATCCACCTTTGTCTTTATTTTCTACAATTGCCCAAACACGTTGATTATTTACTGGTGATACGGTTACTCCAATAATACCTAAAGTACCTGTTGCAAATCCTTTTTTAGTTGAAATCTCCGTCCAAGTTTCTCCACTATCTGTACTTCTCCATAAAGCAGAACCTTCACCTCCTGAGTTTAAACTGTACGGAGTTCTATTAATTCGCCATGTAGATGCGTATAAAATTCTTGGATTTGTAGGATCCATTTGTAAATCAACAACTCCCGAATGCTCGTTAGAAAACAAGGTTTTTTTCCATGTTTTACCGCCATCAATACTTTTATAAACACCACGTTCTTGGGTTGGTTTGTATAGGTTTCCCATAACTCCGGCATAAACAATATTCGAATTTGTTGGATGAATAGCAATTCTAGGAACGTGTCTTGATTTTTTTAAGCCTGCATTTGTCCAAGTTTTACCAGCATCAACAGTTTTCCAAATACCGTAACCAGAGGATACATTACCTCTAACCGTTTTTTCACCGCCACCAACATACATAACATTAGGATCGGATTTTGATACAGAAATAGCTCCGATACTTCCTCCAAAAAAACCATCTGAAATGTTTTCCCATTGTCTACCGCCGTTTGTCGTTTTCCAAATTCCACCACCAGTTGATCCAAAATAATATAAATTAGGTTTATTGGGTACACCAGTTACAGCAGCACTTCTTCCACCTCTAAAAGGCCCGATAAGTCGGTAATTTAAAACGTCGTAATCAGCTTCAGTTAAATTTTGAGCGTTGATTGATGCTGTTATCCCAATAGAAAGGATACATAAAACGGAAAGTAAAAATCGCATGAAATTATAAGATTTGGTTATGTTGCTTTAAAAGTAAGCATTAAAAATCAAGTCTAATAATAACAATTTAATTTTTACAAATCTGTTCAGTATATTTTATGCTTTTTTGATAAAAAAAATGAAATTATTCTTTGGCTCCGTGCGTTTTTGCTATTTCTATCCAATGTTCAGAAATTCCTTTGGTATCGGCTCCTAAACCTCTAGATAAATGTAATGCTACTGCAATTATTAAAGCAGATGCTTCTTGAAGTTCTTCTAAAGTTTGAATGCTACCAAATGCTTCTTGTGCTTTTTGAAGCAATAAATCGTTGTGTTTTTTTGCAAATGATATAGGATTTTCAGCATCAATAGTAATTTTAGGAATCATTAAGCAATCTAACCACTCTTGCCCTATTCTTTTGGCTGATAATTCGTGTGATTCACTTCCTGATGCTCTCCATAATGCTAATGTTTTAGTATTTCCAGAAGTAGCTAATCCTGAATCTAACAATAATTCGAAACCAATATCAGCGATGTTTTGCATCACAATTAAATATTCGTCCAATGCTTTTTCAAACTCGCTTGCTTTTTGCCCTTTAAGATACTCGCCAACACTTAGTTTTGGTAAATCTAAAACTTCAGAACAATCTGTTAAACAGGGAAATTGCTTTCCTTCATAAATAAAATCTACTTTATCGTATTGTACTTGACGACCTAGTGGATACAAACGACAAGCTAACGGGCGACCTAAATGCACACTACAACCTGCGTTATCTACATATTGGCTACATGCTTTTTGTCCTTTTTTATCGGTTTTTCCATCAAACAATAATTGAATTCCCCCATGTTCGGTATACAAATTACGAAATTCAGATACTGAAATCTTTTTTTCTTTACTAAAATGAAATAATTCCCACGGATTTAACATCACATCTTTACCAAAGCAACAGGTTCCAGATCTTGAGCAAGTAAGTGGTAATATACTTTTTGAGGTAAGTTTGGTTATTTGCATTTTACTCAACTTCTTTTATTTCAACCTTAAATAGGTTATCAAAAATATCAAAAATCATTTGTGCATCTTTTTTACGCACAGAAATAATGTATTGGCAATCCATTTCTAATTTTTGATTGGTTATATTTAAACTTCTCTCTTTAATGATACGTTGTACTTTATTCATCATATCATATCCAAAAGTTAATTGATAATCAATATCAACCGTTTTTTCTTTTATTTCTGATATTTCTAAAGCTAACTGAGCTGAAGTTCTGTACGCATTTATCAATCCTCCTACCCCTAACTTTGTGCCGCCAAAATATCGAACAGAAACGATTAAAATATTCGTTACATCAAAAGCTTGAATTTGCCCGTAAATTGGCATTCCTGCCGAATTACTTGGTTCGCCATCATCATTTGCTCTAAAACGTGTTTTTAAAGTTCCTAATTGCCAAGCGTAACAAAAATGACGTGCAGAGTGGTGTTTTTTTCTTAATCCATCAAGCGCAGCTTTAATATCATCTTCAGAAAAAACAGGAAAAGCATACCCAAAAAACTTACTATTTCTGTCTTTAAATAGTGTTTCTTCTGATGCGATATCAATTGTTTTATATGTATCTTTTATTTCACTCATTATTAAGCAATAGTAACTAAAATAATTCCTAAAACTGCCAAAGCAACACCTATTTTGTTTTTTATACTAAAATTTTCTTTAAATAATAATAAGCCTACAAGTGTAGATACAATTACGGTTGCTACGTTATTTACTGTGAATAATGTTGAACTTTCAAAATTTTTATTTTGCAAAGCTTTTATTAAAAAAACAATCGAATAATAATTCGGAATTCCTAAAACAATACCTGCAACTATACTTTTAAGTTCAAATTTTTCTTTTGACGTAAGTTGTTTTACAATCAAAATTACAATTCCAAAAACAGCTGCAAATCCAAATAAACTTCCCGAGAAAAATTCAACTTCGTTAAGAGGTACAAAATTGGTTTCAGTATATTTTAAGGTTGTATCTATAATTCCAGAACCAACAAATAGCAATAAAGGAAATAGTAAACTTGCCTTTAAGTTTGATTTTTCATCTTTAACTGAAGCCAAATAAACCGCTATTAATGCAATTAAAATACCTATAACTTTTAAAAATGTAACACTTTCGTTATATAAAATTATACCAAAAATAATAGGCACTACTACCGACATTTTTCCTGCAATTGAAGCAACCGAAACACCGTTTTCTTGCGATACTTTTGCCATTACAAAGAAAATACTAACAAATAAAAAACCTAAAAAAGCAGCTCCGTACACCCAAGGTTGAGTGCTAATTGTAGTTAATTTATTAAAAGAGCTTGAAGAAAACATGCCTAATGTAAAGGCAATTACGTAGTTAATTACAATTGCTTGTAAGGTGTTTACTTTAAAAACCTGAAAGTATTTAAAGATTACAAATAATGAGGTTGAAAAAAGAATACTTAATATTAAATATATCATATTAATTAAATGCTGGTCTTTTTAATAAATCAATTACATCTTCTTTTCCAGGTATTAAATTCCAAACCTGAATTCCTAATTCTTTAGCCGATTCTGTGTTTTCTTTCAAATCGTCCACAAAAATAGTTTCTGATGCTTTTAAGTTGTTTTCATCTAAAACAAACTCATAAATATTAGCATTCGGTTTTCTAAAATTTATTTCGTGCGATAAATAAAACTGCTCAAAACAGTTTTTAAACTCATTGTATAAATCAGTTCCCCAATTATTCTGAATCCACGAAATATGTAAATCGTTAGTGTTACTTAACAAAAAGATTCGGTATTTTTTTAAAGCCACTAACTCTTTTAAAAAGGTTAATCTATGCTTCGGAAAATCTAATAAAATGGCATTCCAAGCATTTACCAAATCCTTACTATTTAATTGCGGAAATTTATTTTGATAAAAAGCTATAAATGCATCCGTAGAAATTAAACCCATTTCATATTGATAATAGGTTTTTATCATGTCTTCAGAAATATTGGTAACTCCTAATTTTGCCAACTCTTTATAGGTTGCTTCTTTATCTAAATTGATGAAGATATCACCAAAATCAAAAATGATGTTTTTAATCATTTATATATGTCTTTAACACATCGTTTTCGATGCTTTTTTCTTTAATTAATTCACCTTTTAAAACAGGTGCTACAACTCCATTATTTAAAGTTATATTCCCTGTAAAAACTCTAGCTTCATCCCATAATTTAGCGTCGATAAAAGTTTGTAATGTTTGTGTACCTCCTTCAATAATTACCGACTGAATTTTATGTTTTTGTAACACTTCACAAATTTGTTCCGCTGCGCGGGATGAAAAATCAATTGACTCAAAAATAAGTTCTCGACTGCGCTCGAACTGACACTCTTTTCGTCTTGTTTCTTTTTTCTTACTTTTAAAATCAAAAAGAACAATCGTCTTCACACTTTCATCAAAAACATGTAATTCATCCGATAAACGAAGATTTGCATCTAACACAATTCTAACCGGATTATTTCCACTCCAGCTACGTACATTTAACTTCGGATTATCAGCTATTACTGTATTTGTGCCCACCAAAATAGCATGTTCATCACTTCTCCATTTATGCACCAATTGTTGCGAATATCGATTAGAAATCCATACTGGTTTTTGTTCATTTTTTGTTTTAGGAGCAATAAATCCGTCTTGCGATTGTGCCCATTTTAAAATAATATACGGGCGATTTTTATTTTGCACCGTAAAAAAACGTTTATGATGTTTTTTACATGCATCCTCTAAAACACCAACAATTACATTAATTCCGGCATTTTTAAGTCGTTCTATACCTTTACCAGCAACTAAACTGTTTGTGTCTACACAACCAATAACCACATTTTTTAGTTGATTTTTTACAATTAAATCAGCACAAGGTGGCGTTTTACCAAAATGAGAACAAGGTTCTAAGGTTACATATATTGTTGCTTCTTTTAAAAGAGTTTTATCAATAACAGAATTAATTGCGTTTACTTCGGCATGATTTTCACCATAAACTGAGGTAAATCCTTCACCAATAATTTTATCGTTATAAACAATAACAGCTCCAACAGTCGGATTTGGACGCGTAGTTCCAAGTCCGTTTTTTGAAAGTTGTAAAGCGCGTTTTATGTATTTTTTGTGATTCAAAAAAGATTAGAATTTTATTTTAATATCTTCAGTTTTATCAATAATATAAGTGTGCGAAAAGCCAAGTACTTTATATTTTAAATCGCCTTTAAACTGCACTTTTACACTTTTATTGATAATTGAATTTAACAATCCGCCTAAAATTCCGTTTTTATTATTTTCAAACACTTTTTTAGCAGGAATTACTACTTTTAAAGGAATTGCAAACTCTTTGCGAGCCGGAACCTTAAATTCATCAGAAGAAACCTGAGCAACTTCTGCTCCGTTTACTATTACTTTAATTTTATCAGTTGCTATTTTACCACTAATATCATTCGGGTTTTTAAAAAAAGCATCTGCTTTTAACCGAATTGTATCTGATGCGACAGACATAATTTTAATATTATCAACTTTTATAAAAATTGGTTTCTTTTTTACAGAACAACTCGTAATAAATAGTATAACTATAAAAAACGCCAAATTCTTCATACAGATTCTTATTTTTTAGGTAATTTGCAGTGCAAAAATAAGGTATTCCTATGACTCCTTCTCATTTTATTATTCGCGAAATAAAACCCAATGATAATCAGCAAATAGCATCAGTAATTAGAGATGTTTTAACTGAGTTTGGTGCACCAAAAGTTGGTACTGCTTACGAAGATAAAGCTACCGATGAAATGTTTGAAACCTATCAAAAAGAAAAAACAGCTTATTTTGTAATTGAATATCAAAACAAAGTAGTTGGTGGTGTTGGTTTTGCTGAGCTACATGGCTTTAAAAATACAATTTGTGAACTACAAAAAATGTATTTTTTGCCTATTGCTCGCGGCAAAGGACTGGGAACTAAATTAATTGATTTTTGTTTATCAAAAGCTAAAAATCAAGGTTTTAAACAGTGTTATTTAGAAACCATGCCGTATATGAACGCTGCTAGAGCTTTATATGCTAAAAACGGATTTGAAAATTTAGAAAAGCCAATGGGAAATACTGGCCATTATTCGTGCAACGTTTGGATGCTTAAAAACTTATAATAATGATTTTACAAGATTTTAAAACTGATTTTACAGCACAGCTAATATCAACATATCCGAAAACAGAAATTGATACTTTCTTTTTTATTTTGATTGATGAATATTTAGGTTTTAAACGAATAGATACTGTTTTAAAAGCTGATTTTTTTATTCCTTCGGATGTTTTGCAAACCTTAAACTCTTGCATAAAACGATTGCTTAACCAAGAGCCTATTCAATACATTACAGGAAATACCGAATTTTATGGTTTTCCGTTTTTAGTTAACAAAAACACTTTAATTCCAAGGCCCGAAACTGAAGAATTGGTGGAATGGATTATATTAGAGGTTAATGGTAAAAAAAAGGAAAAAATCACTACTCCTTTAACTTTATTAGATATCGGAACCGGAACTGGTTGTATTCCTATTTCTTTAAAAAAGAATTTACCAAATGCAATAATTTTAGCTATTGATGTATCAACAGAAGCTTTAAAAACTGCGGAAGAAAATGCGAAATTAAATAACGTTAACATCCATTTTATTGAACAAGATATTTTAAAAACTGACGATTTAACTGAAGTTTTGGAACACGAAAAATTAGATGTTATTGTTTCAAATCCGCCTTATGTTCGTAATTTAGAAAAAGTAGAAATTAAAAATAATGTTTTAGAAAACGAACCGCACTTAGCGTTGTTTGTAAATGATAATAATCCGCTTATTTTTTATGATAAAATTGCTAATTTAGCGATAAAACATCTTTCTAAAAATGGATTGTTATTTTTTGAAATCAATCAATATTTAGGAAAAGAAACCGTTGAGATGTTGGAGAAAAAAGGATTTAAAAACATTGAACTTAAAAAAGATTTTGTTGGCAACGACCGAATGATAAAAGCTAGTTTATAAAAACAAAACACCATGAGAAAACAAGAATTACAACCCAACGAATCTGATCCATATTATTTAAACTATTTAAATTTAGTTGCTGATAAAACCGAATTAATTTCAGGCTTTGAAGAAGATAAAAAAATGGTAGTTGACTTTTTTTCATCGCTTCCAGAAGATAAATTAGAGTTCCGTTATCAACTAAAAAAGTGGACTATTAAAGAAATTTTACAGCATATTATTGATACCGAACGTATTTTTATATATCGTTTTTTACGAATTGCACGAAAAGACACAACTGCTTTGGCTGGTTTTGATCAAGATATTTATATAGATCCGTCTGGGGCAAATGATAAATCCATCGAAAGTTTATTAGAAGAATTTTCAATTACTCGATCATATTCAATCAATTTAATAAAAAGCATAACCAACGAAAACTTAAAAAACTTAGGTACAGCAAGTAATACTACTGTTTCTGCACGTGCCTGCGCTTTTATATTATTAGGACACAGTATTTGGCATATCAACATTATTAAAGAGCGTTATTTATAATGTTAGAAATAAGACCTAATTGCGAGCATTGTAATAAAGATTTACCCAACACATCAACCGAAGCAATGATTTGCTCTTTTGAGTGTACGTATTGCAAAAATTGTGCATTAGCGCTTTTTAAAAACGTATGTCCTAGTTGCTCCGGTAACTTTGTACAACGCCCAATAAGACCTTTTAAAATGATTGCTAAATATCCCGCATCAACCATAAGCGTTTTTAAGCCAAAAGATTTAGAAAAATCAGCCAGTAACTTAGCTGCTTTTAAAAATATTTCTCCAGAAAACAGGTAATTTTAGAATTGATTATAAAACATTTAAAATGCAAGAATATTCAAAAGATAAATTAAACAGAATAAAACGTGGAAAAGAAAGAGCCACGTATGATGTAGCACAAATCAACGCTATTTTAGATGCTGGTTTTTTATGTTACGTTGGGTATATTTATGACGGAAAACCAATTACAATTCCGATGGCATATACTAGAAATGAAGATAAAATTTATCTTCACGGTTCAACGGCAAACAGAATGTTATTGGCTATTTTAGAAAGCGAAGAAACCTCAATAACCGTTATGCATTTAGATGGATTGGTGTTAGCGCGTTCTGGCTTACATCATTCTGTAAATTATCGCTCTGCAACACTTTTTGGAAACTTAAAAAAAGTAGAAAACGATGCCGATAAAACAACAATTTTAAAATGGATTGTAGATCAAATGACTCCAAATCGTTGGGACTCTTTACGACCAATGTATCAAAAAGAATTAGACAGGACTTTAGTGGTAGAATTTACAATTACATCAGCTTCAGCTAAAATAAGAAACGAAGGTGTTATAGATGAACCCGAAGATTACGATTTACCTATTTGGGCTGGTGTTGTGCCTATAAAACAAGTAGCTGAATATCCTATTTCAGATACTCAACTAAAAGATGATGTAGAAATCCCTCCACATGTTTTAGCATATTATCATCAAAATAAACAGTAAATTTGTTTAAAATTAACCTTAAAAACTCCCTAAAATGTTTTCAAAAAAACACTTTTTAATTTTATTAATTGCATTTTCATTTCTTTCTTGTGGAGATAATTCAACAGACGAAATAGAAGATTTAGAAAATAAATCGATTACTCAAGAAGTTCATCAATTAGTAAACGAACACAGGGCTACAATTGGTAAAAGTGCGCTTTCTTTTAATGATCAAATCTCAGAAATGGCTTTAGAGCACACTAAATACATGATTAATAAAGGTAAAATAAGTCATGACAATTCTGATGCAAGATTTACACAACTAAAAACACTTTTTGGCGCAACTAGTTTTGCCGAAAATGTAGCATCGCACCAAAGAACTGCGAAAGAAGTGGTTACAAGTTGGTTAAACAGCCCCAATCACAGGTCAAATATTGAAGGGGATTTTACGCATACCGGTATTGGTGTTTCGCAAAACTCGAGCGGAAATTATTATTTTACACAATTATTTTACGCTAAATAAAAGTATATTTTTTACCAATTTAGGTTAAATTTAACGGTAAGTAATATTTTAAATTATGCTAAATTGCAAGCATGAAATTATATGACGTAATAATACTTACTGATAAGAGATATGTAACTCCTAAAGAAATTGATATTTACACTAAAAATGTTTTAGACGAAGATAATTTTGTTAAAACTGCTTTAGAAAAATTAGACTTAAAAGTAGGTAGATTTTCTTGGGATGATGCTAATTTTAATTGGGCATCAACCAAATATATTTTATTTAGAACTACTTGGGATTATTTTGATAGATATGATGAATTTTCCAAATGGTTAAATAACGTTTCTAAACAAACCATTTTATTAAATTCAGAAGCAATTATTCGTTGGAATATAGATAAACATTATTTACAAGATCTAGAAAAAAAAGGGGTTCGTATTTGCGAATCTTATTTTATTGAAGCTGGCGATAAACACACCCTAAAAAACTTAGCAAACAAACATCAACTTACCGAGTTTGTACTAAAACCATGTATTTCGGGCGGCGGAAGACATACTTATAAAGTAAATTCAAAAAACATTTCTAAGCACGAAGAGCTATTTGCACAATTAATTGCAAATGAGGCTATGATTTTACAGCCTTTTCAACATAATATTGTTGATAAAGGCGAAATATCATTAATGGTTATGAATGGAAAATTTACACATGCTGTTTTAAAAATTGCCAAAAAAGGAGATTTTAGAGTGCAAGATGATTTTGGCGGAACCGTACATAGCTACACTCCTACTCAACATGAAATTGAATTTGCTGAAAAAGCCGTAAAATCTTGTAAAGAACAACCTATTTACGCACGAGTAGATGTTTTTACAGACAACAATGATAATTTAGCTATTGCTGAATTAGAACTTATAGAACCAGAATTATGGTTTAGAAATTTTCCTAAAGCTGCTGATGAATTAGCAAAAGGAATTCAACAATTAATAAAACAACATGAAAAGTAAAATATTTAAATTTTTAGGAGCAATTATCTTAATTCTTATTGTTGCTATTGGTATTTTTTATAGCATTAACAACGAAAAACTTCCCGAAGGAAAACAAGGTGAAAAAGCTGATACTTTGGCAAATAAAATGCTAAAAGCTATGAACCACAAAGCTTATAAAAACACCGAAGTTTTAGAATGGAGTTTTAGAGATAAACATCATTATAAATGGATTAAAAGAGAAAATATAGTGATTGTTAAATGGGATAATCATGTGGTTCATTTATTTTTAAATCAACCAGAAAAAAACATGCTTTTTAATAAAGAATTAGAAAGAAATGTAAATCCTGACTCTAAAATATTTAAACAAGCACAAGATTATTTTAACAACGATTCTTTTTGGTTAGTTGCACCACACAAGGTATTTGATAGCGGCACAGAAAGACGAATTGTAAATTACAATGATAAAGACGCTTTATTGGTTACTTACACCTCAGGAGGATCTACTCCTGGCGATTCTTATTTATGGATTTTAGATGAGAATGGTTTTCCTACCGAATTTAAAATGTGGACTCAAATAATTCCTATAGGTGGCGTTTCTGCCACTTGGTCTGATTGGAAAACAACCAAAACAGGCATTAAATTACCAACAAAACATACACTTTCTTTATTTGGCATGGAATTAAGTATGGGAAATGTAAAATCTACAAACGTTAAAGCTGATATTTTAGCTCGCAAAATATTAAAAGCGATAAAGCATGAGGCTTATAAAAAAACACGTTTTTTAGAATGGAGTTTTGCAGGTAAAAGACATTTTAAATGGGATAAAGAAAAACATATTGTTGATGTTTCTTGGGATTCGGTTCGTGTAAATTTACATCCTAATAATTTAGAAAAAAGCACCGTTTTTTATAATAATAAACAACAAAAAACTACTGATACTTTAATCGTTAAAAAAGCTTGGAACATTTTTAACAACGATTCTTTTTGGCTCGTTGCTCCTCATAAATTATTTGAAAGCGGAATTATTAGAACCATAAAAAAGATAAACAATAAAGATGCCTTATTTGTAAAATACACCACAGGAGGCTCTACTCCTGGCGATTCATATCTATGGACTTTAAACAACAAATACATGCCTACGAGTTATAAAATGTATGTTCCGAGTATGAAAATGAACGGAGTTCCTGCTACTTGGGAAGGTTGGATTACTACCAAAAGTGGAACATTACTACCTACAAATCATTCGTTTAATAAAGGTGGTCAATTAAGTATGGGAACTGTTAAAGGGTACAATTAATTTGAATACTAATATTTTACATACAAAAGTACAAGCGTTTATTGATAAAAACTTAAATGCTGATATAACAAAACTGATTTTAAAGGGAAGTCCGTTTAAAGATATTTCTGTACAAGAGTTATCTAATCAGATAATTAGCAAGAAAAAATCGCAAACAAAATTGCCAACTTGGTTTACAACAGCTAATATTTACTATCCACCTAAAATAAGTATCGAACAAACTTCTTCTGAAAAAACAGCAGCTTATAAAGCAAATTTAGTTTCTGGTAAAAGTTTTATTGATATTACAGGCGGATTTGGTATTGATACTTATTATTTTTCAAAAAAATTTGAGCAAGTAATTCATGCAGAAATCAACAATGATTTATCTAAAATTGTTACTCATAATTACAATCAATTGCAAGTTAAAAACATTAAAACAATAGCTTCTGATGGATTAGAATTTCTTAAAAACACCTCTCAAAAATTTGATTGTATTTATATTGACCCTTCCCGAAGAAATGATGTAAAAGGGAAAGTGTTTTTACTAAAAGATTGCTTACCAAATGTACCAGAAAATATTGATTTTCTGTTTACAAAATCAGATACCATTCTGATAAAAAATTCACCAATGTTAGACATTACTGCTACCATAAATGAATTAAAATTTGTTAAAGAAATTTATGTTATCGCCGTAAATAACGAAGTAAAAGAGTTGCTTTTTTTACTTAAAAAAAATCATAAAGAAAAAATTGAGATAAAAACTGTTAACTTATTAAAAAACAATAATCAAGAATTTTATTTTACATCAAAAAATAATCTAATTTATGAGTTTGATTTACCACAAAGTTTTTTATATGAACCTAATACTGCTATTTTAAAATCGGGTGGCTTTAACGAAGTAGCACATCAATACAAAACATCTAAATTACATCAGCATTCTCATTTATACACCTCTAATAATTTAGTTGATAATTTTCATGGAAGAACCTTTAAAATTGACGCTGTTTATCCATACAATAAAAAGAAATTAAAAAAAGAATTATCAGTAAATAAAGCGAATATTACAACTCGAAATTTTCCTAAATCGGTTGCAGAAATCCGCAAAGAAACCAAGCTAAAAGACGGCGGAAGTGTATATCTGTTTTTTACAACAAATTGCCATAACGAGTTAATTGTTATTAGCTGCTCTAAACTCTAAAAACACAATTAAATAAGAAAACTTTCTTATTCGTTTACTTTTAAGTACATTTATTTAAAGTATGAAACAAGCAAATAGTTATCAATCAATAAAAATATCAGAAAATTCTTCTTTAAAAATTGAAGATGCTCTAGTTGTTGAAGCACCTCTACAAATCAATATAAACAACGAAGCTTACACGGTTGTAATGAGAACTCCTGGTGATGACAAAGAGTTAATTAGAGGACTTTTATTTGCTGAAGATATCTACAAACAAAAAGAAGAATTAACAATTGATATTACCGAAATAAACAAAGACTCATCTGCTGTTTTAAACGCTATTATTCCTGATAAAAAACTAGGTAAAGGTTATTTAAATAAACGAACACTTTTATCGGTTTCTTCTTGCGGAATTTGCGGAAAAAAAGAGTTGAGTGATTTAAAAATAAGCGACAAATCAATCGAACTATATATTAATGAATCGGTTGAGATAACTTTTGATATGCTTTTAAAAATGAATAACTTACAGTTTTTATTTAAAAAAACAGGCGGTAGTCATGCTTGCGCTCTTTTCAGTACTAAAAAAGAACTTTTAACAATAAAAGAAGATATTGGCAGGCACAATGCAGTTGATAAATGTATTGGCGATTTAATCAATAAAAATAGTTTAAAAAAGGCAAATTATATGTTGGTAAGCGGACGCGTATCTTACGAGATTGTTTCGAAAGCTTTTTTTGCTAAAATTCCGATTATAATTGCTGTTTCTGCTTGCTCTTCTTTAGCAGTTGATTTTGCAAAAGAATTCGGAATTTGCTTAATCGGTTTTAGCCGAAATAATAAAATGACAATTTACTCAAATCCTCAATATATAAATTATGAGCGATAAAAAAATACACGCCCAACCTCCAGAAAATTTAACAGGAATTAAACTTATTGATGTTCCTAAAAAAGCAGTAGGTACAAAAGCGATAAAATCGGCCTTAAATCATGTTTTTTCAGAAACAGGAGTCGCAACAGGAATTAGTTTACTAAAAAACATCAATCAAATAAACGGTTTTGATTGCCCTGGTTGCGCATGGCCAGATCCTGATGAAAAAAGAGCTTTTTTAGCTGAATATTGTGAAAATGGTGCAAAAGCGGTTGCCGAAGAAGCAACAACAAACAGAGTCTCTCCCTTATTTTTCGCCACACATTCGGTGCAAGAAATGTCTGAATGGTCTGATTATAAAATCGGAAAAAGTGGACGAATTACACATCCAATGTTTTTAAAAGAAGGTGCTGATAACTATGAAGAAATTTCTTGGGATGCTGCTTTTAATCTTATTGGTAGCGAATTAAATAAATTAAAATCGCCGGACGAAGCTATTTTTTACACTTCTGGAAGAACAAGTAATGAAGCTGCGTTTTTATATCAATTATTTGTACGACAGTTTGGAACTAACAACTTACCTGATTGCTCTAATATGTGCCATGAAAGTAGTGGTAGCGGACTTTCTGAAACACTCGGAATTGGTAAAGGTTCGGTTACTTTAGATGATTTTAATCACGCAGATTTGGTAATTGTAATTGGACAAAATCCAGGAACCAATCATCCTAGAATGCTAACAGCTTTAAAGGACACAAAGAAGAATGGTGGAAAAATAATGACTATCAATCCATTACCTGAAGTTGGTTTAATAAATTATGTTGATCCCCAAAATCCTTTAAAATGGCTAGGTGCTGGTGATAAATTAACAGATATATTTTTGCAAGTTAAAATTAATGGGGATGTTGCTTTGCTAAAAATCATTTTAAAAATGATGAAAGCACAAGAACAAAAGTCTGGAGATGTTTTTAATCATCAATTTATAAAAGACAAAACTCATGGTTTAGATGATTTTTTAGCTGATTTAGACAAATATTCTATTGAAGAGTTATTACCCCAAACTGGATTATCCGAAGAAAAAATTAAAGAAGCTGCCGAACTTATCATCAAAAATGATAAAATTATTATTTGTTGGGCAATGGGCTTAACACAGCATAAAAACGCCGTAGATAATATTAGAGAAGTTGTAAACCTGCTTTTATTAAAAGGAAGTATTGGTAAAAAAGGTGCTGGTACCTGCCCTGTTCGTGGGCATTCGAACGTACAAGGTGATCGTACCATGGGTATTTGGGAAAAACCTAAAAATGCTTTTTTAGACAGTTTAGAAAAGGAATTTTCTTTCACTGCGCCACGCAAACATGGTTACGATGTTGTTGCTGCTATTGAAGCAATGCATCAAAAAAAAGCTAGTGTTTTTGTAGGTATGGGTGGAAACTTTATTTCTGCAACTCCTGATACAGAATTTACAGCCGATGCTTTAAAAAACTGTGATTTAACAGTTCAAATATCAACAAAACTAAACAGAAGTCATTTAATTCACGGTAAACAAGCATTAATTCTTCCGTGTTTAGGTCGTTCTGAAAAAGACATTCAAAAAAATGGTGAGCAATTTGTATCGGTAGAAAACTCTATGGGCGTTGTACATCAATCTAACGGGCACTTGAATCCTGCTTCTAAACATTTATTAAGTGAACCAGCAATTGTGGCTGGTATTGCCCAAGCAACACTTAATAATGCTACCGTTAAATGGAACGAATTAATTACCAATTACGACTTAATTCGTAATAAAATTGAAGCTACCATTCCTGGTTTTAATAATTATAATGATAGAGTTCGTATAAAAGGAGGCTTTTATTTACCAAATAATGCACGCGAAAACAACTTTAGTCCTACTAAAACAGGAAAAGCAAATTTTACCACCAATTTACCTTCGGATGTTGTTTTAGATAAAAATCAATTTATGATGATGACGATTCGTACACACGATCAATATAATACCACCATTTACGGATTAGATGATCGTTATCGAGGCATTTTAAATGAGCGAAGAGTTGTTTTTATGAATCCTGAGGATATGAAAAAACAAGGTCTCTCTAAATTAGATAAAGTAGATTTAACAAGTCATTTTAAAGGAGAAGAAAGAAAAGCAATTGGTTTTTTAGTGATTCCTTATAACATCCCTAAACAGTGTACAGCAACCTATTTCCCTGAAGCAAACGTACTAGTTCCTTTAAAAAGTAAAGCTCGTATTAGTCATACTCCAGCTTCAAAAACGGTAATAATATCTATTCAAAAACAAGAGTAAAAAAAAGATTTGTACATTAGTAAAATATTTCAACCAAAATCAACCAAAAATTATGCCTTTTATCGAAGAAGACAAGTTTAAATTATTATTAGAAGATTTAGACAAAGCAGAAGTAAAAAAAGAAGAAGCAGAAAACGAATTAGGGTTATTGCAAGAAGAATACACTAGTTTTAAAAAGAAATCGAACATTCTTCCTATTATATTAGGTGTACTTTTAGGTGTTTCTATTGGAGCTGCTGTCTTTTTTTATATTAATAGTAAAGGGGTTGCATTTCCATCAGCAGATGAAATTGCTACTATCAAAAAAAATGAAACTAAAAGAGTTTTAGATAGCATTAAAAGAGCTGACGCTAGAAAAGCTAGAAAAAACAAATCGGGTCTTGGTAAAAATAATTTAGACAAAACGATAAATCAAGTTAGTAAAAGTACCTCAGGAGAAACTATGTATTCTGTACAAGTAGGTGTTTTTTCAGAAAATAGATTTCCACTTTTATCTTCTCAAACAATACCATCAACAGTAATTGCAACCGATGGTTATTTTAAATACTCTTTAGGTTTATATACTTCTTTAGGTGAAGCTAAAGAATTAAGAAAAGAATTAGTAAAAGTTGGATTTAAAGATGCCTTTGTTGCATCATATATTGATGGAAAACGTCAAAAAATACACAATTAAAAACAATATCATTAATGCTATTTAATTTTAGTAAACGAGCACTCATAGTATGTTTTACCATGAGTGTTCATCTTTTTTACGCTCAAAACGACGTTCCAAAACAAGAAACTCAAATTGGTTTTGGACAACTAGATTTTTTATCTATAAAAATGCCTGATAACGAAGAAAATATGGACTTCACGGGAGTTCACTATAATCTTAAGCCCAATAAATGGAGTTATATAGGGCTTGGTTTTTATGGTGCAGTGGGTGGAATTCGTGGTGGTTTTTTTACATTAGGTATCAATGCCGGAATTCAACAAAAAATTACTAAAAACCTTTTTGTTGATGCAGGTTTCCATTTTGGTGGTGGTGGCGGTGCTGCTGCTCCTGATGGTGGTGGTGCTTTTATTTTACCACATTTAAATTTAGGGTATGATTTTAAATATTTATCAGCAACTGCGGGATATAGTTATGTTAACTTTTTTGATAAAGGGACCATTAAAAGCAGTCAATTTAATGTAGCTGTTCAAATACCTTTATCTTTTAAAACTACAAGTTTTAATGAGCGAGAAAGCTATTTTACTTTAGAAGATTTTAAAAATACCTTATGGAACTCACCTAGCAACAAACTTTCGTTACTTGTTCATTTAAACAATTTAGATGTTACCAAAGGTTCTTATAAAGGGAAAACAATACGTTTGGCTGGTTTTGAACTAAATTCTTACTTAAATAAAAATGTCTTCTTTTTTATGAAAGCCGATGGTGCTTATGACGGAATTAAAGCGGGATATATGGATATTTTATTAGGGGCTGGTTATCATTTATCAATGAACAAAAACCGTACGAATATCTTAGCTAAATTTGGTGTTGGTGCTGGCGGTGGCGGTGGCGTTGATACAAAAGGTGGCTTTTTAATTTACCCTGATATTTCTATAGAACAAAAACTTTTTGATAATATTTATGCCTCTATCAATAAAGGATATTTAATGAGTCCGGATGCTCATTTTAAATCTTCTACATTAGGTTTTGGTTTAAAATACTATATTGATAAAGATGGAGTTTCATCTAAAGAAAAAAACTTTTCAAAAGGTAAATTTAAAGGCTTAGAAACAATTATAAAGCAAGATTTATATTTAAATGCTGCAAGGGATAATAATGGCGGTTTTAACCAAAATATGCATCAAATTTCATTACAGATTAACTTTTTCTTAAATAAATATATTTACGGAGCAGGACAAACATCGTTCGCTAATTTTGGTGATGCTGGTGCTTATGCCGAAGGTATTGTTGGTTTAGGTGTACAATCAAACACCTTTTTTAATAATACAACGTCAATATTTGTACAAGTATTAGGAGGTGCCGCTGGTGGTGGTGGAATTAGCACAGGGCAAGGTTTAATTGTAAAACCAAGTGCAGGAATTAACTATAAACTAACTCGTAATTTGAATTTACGAGGTGGTTTAGGTTATGTAAAAGCTAAAGGCGGAAAATTAAGTAGTACTTATCTTAATTTTGGTTTAAGTTATAATTTTTCTTTTTTAAGTGCTAAATAAAGTTATTTCAACTTTTTAATTAAAAATAAAACAGTCCTAACAATTTAATGTTAGGACTGTTTTGTTAATTCAGTTATTATTGAAAACCGCCTCCTGGACTTTCAGGGCTTTGAGCTTGAGCTTTTTGAGGATTCAATATCATATAAGTACCTAACGCTGTTAACGCAGCATACTTACCATAGCCTCCTAGTTTTTTTAAAGCTTCTTTTCTTGAAATTTCTTCGTTATTTTTATTTGATTTTTTATTTTTCATTATTATATTATTAGTTGATTACTATTTTTTTGTTTAATGTACCTTCTTTTTCTGTTGTTAAATCTAAAATATAAACACCTGCACTTATTGTAGGTAATACAATATCATTTGATCCTTTAGAGTTAAATGTTTTTGTAAATACTTGCTTACCTAAAAGATTAAATACTTTTATAGTAGCTTTTTGGTTTATTTCTTTAGTTAACACTTTCAATGAATTATCAGCCATAAACATTTTTAATTCACTAGGTAATAAATTTGGTACTTCGTTTGATGGTTTACTAACTGATGTATGTAAGTAAAAACGTCCTACTCCATTCGCTGCTGTGTTTAAAGTAGTTTTATAAGATTCGTTATCAATTCGTGTAAATGAATTATTTAATTTATCTTCTAAATAAACCTTCATATTACTAGGTAAACCAGATGATTTAGCTGACAATACTATTTTACTACCCATTTTAGCATTTATACCTAAAGGTATTACCATATCTTTATGGTTAGACTTTGGTAAACACTGTAAAGCAAAATTTGTTTTATTATCGCTTTTTAATAAATGTGTGTAAATATTAAAGCTTGTATCTGTTGCCGAGAAAACACCTGCATCATACCCAATATCTAAACCTAAACTAGTATTATTTAAGTACTTAATTTCTGTGCTTTTTGTTACTTCACCTTCTGTTAAAAAAACTTTTACAGATTGTTTAGTGTTTAACTGTGTTGCTCCTCTTACGCTTGATGAACCAGCAGCTATAACACGATTAGTAGTTTGCATTGCTGTTGTAAAATTAAATATATTTCCAACAGAAGGACCAGCAGTAGCTGCTTCTACAAAAAAACCTTGAGTTGGTTTTAAATAAGTTGCATCTGAGGCCTGATTAATAATATCGTATGATGATGTTGAAGAATCCCAAACATAAAGAGCTACTTTACTTGGATCTAACGTTGCTGCATTAGTTGTTAATAAATTATCTGTTCCGGCACTAGAGTTAATATTTACATTTGTAGTGTACGGATTACCTAATAAATTCCATTTATTACCCATTGCACTACCGTCTGAAAGAGTTACTCCCCAATTAGCAACAAAAATTTTACCTGTAAAAGTAACATTTTGACTAGTACCTGGTTTCATTGAATATCCTTTTCCTGAATTAGAATAATCAAAAGTTAAGCCTGTAATATCATTTGTACCTGCACTGTTGGTATAATATACATACCTATTTGTAGCTAAAGCATTATTATAAGTTGCCATAGAATATTTATTTCCGCTTGTTGCAAAAGATGTAGCTATATTAAAAATAGTACCTCCTGAAACTGGTGGAGATATTAACTCCCAAACAGATGAAGACATATATCTTTTATACTCAATATCATTATCTAAATGATCTCCTTTTAAATGGATAAAAGAATTATCTGAATAAACAATAAAACTACCTTGTTGATTTAAATCTCCTTCAATAGTAAAATTAATTTCACTATTAAAATTATTCATACCTACAGTTAATGTTGCACCTGACTCAATGGTTACATTATTAGCATAGTTATTATTAGTGTTTAAAACTGGTTGACTAATAGGTCCTGCAGGAATTAATACATCATCTGTAATTGTAGGTACTACACCTCCACTCCAGTTAGCTGTACTATTCCAATTTGTATTGCTTGCTCCTGTCCAAGTTATACCTGAAAAAGAAGGAGGTGTATATTCATAAGCTCCTCTATCAACATTTGAATTATATGTTCTGTCATTACCAGCTAAATCTTTTGTACCAATTACTGATGCATTATTTCCATTATCTAAAGCTGAAGAAGATGTTAATGTTAATTTATAATCTGCTGTTAAATTAGGGTTAACTGTACTAGTATTAGTTGGACCACTAATATTAATAAAATTATTTGGATCAATATTACGGTCTATTACTCTTGTTGAAGAGGTAGTCATCTGATCATAACTACCACTAGTACGACCTATTGCTGTAGGATTAGAAGAAACATTAGAACTATTACTCCAAAAAATATTATTTACAATATTTATATTACCAAAACTCCCATCATTTTTTGATATTCCAATAAGAGGCCTATTTCCTGTATTAGTAGCAGGAACATTAGCATAATTATTAACAAATGTATTATTTATTATATTAGCTGATAATACAGCACCAGTAAAATGAGCTCTTAATCTTCCTACAGGAGCTCCTGCTGCATTATAACTACTGTTACTACCTGTTTTATTACCATCAAATAATGAGTTTGCAATCGTAATATTTAATGTTTTATTGTGTCCCGATAAATGGTAATCAAATCCTGAAGCAGCAGATGATAAATTATTTTTTATTATACAAGCATCTATTACAATTACACTATTTGATTGAACTGTAAGACTTAATCCAGCACCCGATAATGTTGAAACATTATTTTTAACAATACAATTTTTTACAGTTAAATTAGACACACTAACTTCTTTAAAAATACCACCTCCAAATCTATCATTTCCACTTGTACCGTTGGCATATCCATTTTTTATGGTAAAACCATTTACTTCAAGACCATTACCAATAACAGTTACAACATGCTTACTATTATCGGATCTGTTATTTGTAGCATTGGCAGTATAATCTGCTGTGGTAAGATTATAATTAACAGGATCATTTCCATTTAAATCTCCACTTAAAATTGTTGCATTTGTTGTATGTATAAGACTTAAATCTCTATCAATCAAATTAGCCTCTGTTCCTGCAAAACCACCATAAATATTATCTCTTATTGAAAAAGTTTCGTTTACGTCTGATATACTTGGTGTATAAGTACCTTTTGCAACCCAAATTTCATCATAAGAATAAACAGAATTTAAAGCTGCTTGTAAATCACTATAAGCATTTGCCCACGACGTACCATCATTAGCACCACCACTTACGTTTGTATTTACATACGCTCTTGGTCTTTGATTCATTACAAAAGGATCTGAAGTATATAAGGTTGTTATTTGCGTATCAGTAAGTGCTGATTGATAATAAATTACATCATCCATTGCTCCATTATAAGTTCCAGAAGTTATTTCCATCGTTGAATTATTATAAAGTCCAGTTGATGCAGAACCATTACCATATTGCCCGCTTATACTAGTCTGTTTTACTCCGTCTACAAAAACATCATAAACAAGATTAGTCCCAGATTGCAACCTAGTTCTTAAAACTATGTGATGCCATTGGGAATCTCTTAAATTAAGACCTGTTGAAGTTGTAAATCCACCAACATCAGATGAAGTAGTTCCCATTACTACTGATACCGTTAAATTACCATTAGTTTTTAAAATAAGTCTAGTACCTTTACTATTAGTTGATTCTACGTTATTAAAAATATGTGCAAAATTATTAGTACTTGCACCAGCCTTCATCCACAAACTTATTGTAGAATCTGAATAATTTCCTATTCCAATTGAAAATGGCCCTAATGTTGAAGCTATTTGTGCTGCATTAGTGTTTGTTGTGGTAAAATCTCTATCTTGAACAGCAGCAGGGGCAGATCCTGAAATAGATGCAGCTGAACCACTAGTACCTGCAGAAGAATTAGCTTTGCTTCCATTTGTAAATTCAAAATGAGCAAACGACCCAGAAGGTATTGTTTGCGCATAAGAATAACTACAAACGAGTAGCATTAAATAAAATAGTTGTTTTTTCATAATATGTTATTTTTTAGTTTACACAAATAAAACTGAATAGCTTTAATTTAATGCAAACCGATTTGTGAATGGCAGATTGAGTTTGTGAATGGTAATTATTTTAGTGAATTTTTAGCTTAAAAAAAAAGAGAGTGTTTATAATAAACACTCTCTTTTTTTTAAAAATTTATACTTATTTTAATTAAAACTTATAACAAAATCTTTTATTTTTTCTTTTGTCATAGTAGCTACTTTAGCTTTACTTTTACTGTAAAAATTACTAAAAGAAAAATCAGTAGCACCTGCATCTTTTTTATTTGACATTTTAACAATTACAAAACTATCTTTATCATAAGTAAAAACAAACAAGCCGTAATCATTATAAAAAACAGGAAAACCAAGTTGCTTACTTTCGTCTTCTTTATATTTATAAATTGCTGGCATGCACTTTTTTGGGCAAGCAGCAATTGCTAATACTTTATCTTTACCAAACATACCGAATTGAAATAATTTTTCTTTTGTTTGTTCACGACCTATACCGTTTTCTGCTTCTAATAAATAATATTTACCATTAATAGCTTCGGTAGGTTCGTTTTGTGAAAAAAGTGCGAATGGTGTTAACAAAATGATTATTAATTTTAATATTGTTTTCATAATAGTCTTTTTAATTTAGTTTCTTTTTTTATTATCTTATAGTAACTGTACTACCACATCCTGAATCTTTACGATATACAAGTCTTGTGGTTGATTTATAAGCTCCTGAGCTACTTATTGTTTGAATATATGCACTACGGCTACAATCCCAATTTGCAGTACCTCCTGCGTTAACCTTAGTTCCAGGGTTATTACTACCGCTTTTACCAACATAAATAGTTCGGTTAGATGTGTTACGGAGTTTTACATTATTTCTTTTTTGTGCAGCTTGGTAGTTTCTTTCGTTTTGACGGATTTTTGCATATGCAGGTGTAGCTTTTACAGAATCGTTAAATCTTCTTATTTTATCGTTTTTAGCTTTACGTGCTTTTATAATTTTTGCTATATCTGCTTTATCTTTTGATGTTTTTGGTGTTTTTTGTTTCGCTCTCATAGCCTTCATGTAATCACTTAAAATCTCTCTTAATTTTAACGATTTAACATACTTTAAAGTTGGCGTTTTTGTTATGGTTTTAATACCTCGCTCTGCCTTCATTTTATTTTTCATTCTCGACATAAAGCCTCCTTTCTTTTTTTTAGGAGTTTGGGAACCTTTTTTAATTTTAGCAAAAATTCTTACTATATTAAATGAATCTGAGTTGATATTATTAACTCTAAACAAAATATCATCAACCATTATATATCCATCATCTGATCTTTTTCCTTTGATTGACATAACATTAGGATAATCATCAACTCTATAAAAATCACTCATTTCGGTAACTAAAACATGTTTCTTATTTGTACCTGCTATAGTTGTTTTAAAACCAATTGGTACCCCAGAAGCTAACTTAACTATTTCTATATTTATTTTTGTTCCTGGAGCATCATTAAACGAATAAGTTCCGTCTTTATTTTCTTTCATTTTACCAAACTCTTCGTATACCGTTGTTTTACCGTTAGCTTGAATAGTTTCGTAAAGATTTTTTTGTGCTTGTGTAAATGTTACCACAAAAAATAGAATAACTAATAAATATATTTTTTTCATTTTTTTATTGCGATTATTTCTTATGTCAAATAAACTGGAATTAAATTACATTTACATCATTTAGTTTATGAATAGCTGATTGGGTTTGTGAATGGTAAAATTTACTCATAAAAAAAACAGCATTAAGAAATTCTTAATGCCGTTTTCAGAGGATAATTATGATATATTATTGATTAAAAACAACCTAAAGTTGGTAATTGCTCACTTGTTAATGCTGAACCCGAGTTAAAACCTGTGCAATTTGTTACATTAGTAGTGTCCCACCCTGATAAATCTTGACTAAAATCATAACAATTACGAAACATATTATACATACTTGTAGCGCTTTCAACATTCCAATCAGAAATATCTTGGTTAAATTTTCTTGCCTCTAAAAACATTTCACTCATATTAGTTACATTACTAACATCCCACTGATCTAATGGTTGATTAAAGCTAGTTGCTCCTGCAAAAAGATATGCCATATTAGTTACATTACTCACATCCCAATTATTTAATGACGTATTAAGTGCGTATACATTATCAAACATAAAAGACATTTCTGTTACATGTGATAAATCAGGTACATCTGTAGCGGTTATATTTAATTGTTTGCAATATCTAAAAGCTTTATTCATTGACTGCCATTGCATATTTCCCCATTGTGTAACTTCTTTCAATTTGTTTAAATCATCTCCTGTTTTATTAAAATATATTGCAGGGAATTTACCTGTAATAGATACTGTATAAGTTCCCATATTTTTATATGTATGACTTGCATCACCTGTTAAATTGTCAGTTACAATACCGTCTCCCCAATCTACAGTATAATCATAAGCCTCATTAGATAAAGATGGATTAATAGGAATAGAAATTTCATCTCCGTTGGTTGTAGTTTCAAAAACCATTTTAAAAGCAACAGTTGCTCCTTCAAAAACATCTGTTACATTAATAACAATTCTTACAGATGTACTTGTATTAGCGTCAGAAACTTGTACTCTTAGTATATAACTTGTTGTTGTTTCATAATCTAACATTTCACCATCTGCCAAACTTATTTGACCATTAGTAGTATCAATTTTAAAAAGATTATTAGGGTTTACAGAAATACTGTAACTTAACATATCCTCCTCATTATCTGTCGCTTGTACTGTACCTATTATAACATCTCCTGTTATATCCTCTGATACACTAAATGTTGATTCAATAGCCACAGGAGCTTCATTTTCAGGTAAATTATCATCTTTACTACAAGAAGTTATTGTTAAAGCCAATGCTGTTAACAATGTAATTGATTTTAATAATTTCATAATTTTAAATTGATTGATTGATTAAATTTTTCATCAAAAAAAAGAAATAATCTTTATTACTCAATAAACCACTTTGTGAATAACTGATTGAGTTTGTGAATGGTATTTAAAACAAAAAAAAAGCTCAGTTTTTAAACTGAGCTTAGAAATAATCAACTTAAAACAAATTAAAAACCTGCTCTAATTGTTAAATATTTTTAATGAGTTATTATTCAATTACACGGATAGCTTTAGCTAAAGCATCTACTGCATATAATTTATTTGATACTTTATCATAACTAACGCCTAAAACTTGTTAAAATTTAGCTGTTGATGCATCTCCATCTACAAAACCATAACCGTTAAAAACAACACTTGTTACTTCTTTTGTATCCATGTTAATTGCTTTTATTCCTCTATCTCCATTGTTATTTATATTTACATACAAATAGGTTTCATTTGGGCTAAATGCTAAACTATGTGCTGCTGAAAAACGAGCATCTACTCCTACTCCATTTGCATCACTACCACCGTCTGTTTTAGATCCAGCAAGTACCGTAACATTATTTGTATCTAAATTTACTTGTAATATATTTTTATAATTTGCTATGTATAAATTTTTATCTTCGCTATCAATAACCATATGAGCAGGACTAAACTCTGATGGTAAATTATTAAATACCATAGTAGTTACTTGTTTAGTAGCTAAATCTATTTTTCTTACACGTTTAGTTGCGCCTCCCACACTACTTATATTTTCAGAAACATACATCATTGTTCCGCTATTATTAACCATATATTGCAAACCAGTTTGTGAATTGCAGATTGAGTTTGTGAATGGTAATTTTAAATACAAAAAAAGCTCAGTCTTTCAACCGAGCTTTAAAAACCAACTTAAAACAATAAAAACATGCTTTAACTTTTAAAGATTTTTTTTAAAAATTAAACTTAAAAACAAATTCGTGAGAACCACTACTATACTTTGATATATCATTTGTAGCATGTTCATAAGCATATCCTAATTTCATTTCTTTAATAAATTGAAACATCAACAATCCACTAAATGATTCTTGTAATCGATGTGAAACCCCTACTTCTACTTTATCTAAAAAACCAACAATTGCTGTTGCATCAAATGATAATGGTACACCAGATACGTGACGCATCATAAATGATGGTGTAATTTTAATTTTATTTTCATTTTTTAAATCAAATGTATAACCCGCTCCTAAATAAACATGTGGCTTATCTGATGCTTTTGTGATCGTGTTTCCTTCTTTTTCATATCTCTTTCCTTTTAATAAAACAGGTACTGATAAACTTACGTAATAATTATTACCTTTTAAATACGCTCCTATTCCGAAATTAGGGTTTGTACGACTTACATTCTCAGAAAAAAGAGGGTCACTAATGTTTAATGAATTCAAATCAACATTAAAAAAAGAAAAACCTCCTTTTAATCCTAAAAATAAATTAGTGCTTTCTGCTAATTGTAACTTATAAGAAAAATCGATATAAACATCTGTTTCTTTTGATACAAAAAACTGATCGTTAACTATTGATAAGCCTAAACCTACGTTTTTACCTATTGGTGATGATAATGATAGCGTTTGTGTTGAAGGCGAATCACTAATTCCTGTAAATTGACTTTTTATTAATGTAGTAAACTCAAGTCCTTCTGATGATCCTGCGTAAGCAGGATTTATCAGATTCATATTTAAGTTATACATTGTAAATGAAGGATCTTGTTGTCCTTGTGCTTTTATACATACCATTATTACTATTATGGTAAATATGTTTTTTATATTATATAATTTCATTTCTTTTTATTTTAAATGATTAAATAGCTTATTAATAATTTACATATAACCAACCTTTAATTGGGCTAACCCCTGGCTCGTTTAAATTAATAATATATAAGTAAGAACCTACAGGTAATTTTTCATTACTCCCCCCTCTTTGGTTTGCTTTACCATCCCAATCATTCATATAATTTGTTGCAGCAAATACTTTTTCTCCCCAACGGTTAAATACTTCTACTTTATTTTTTGGGTAATTATCTATATTTTCTATAACCCAAGTGTCATTTACATTATCTCCGTTTGGTGAAAAACCTTGTTTAAATACAAGTTCTTTACTATCACAAGCATCTGAAATACCATCATTATCTTCATCTGGTCCTGTTATTGTTACAACTGCAGTTTCTGTTGCTGTATTACCGTTATTATCTGTAACCGTTAAAATAACTGTTGTTGTTCCTAATGTTGGACAGTTAAAAGTTTCTTTATCTAATGTCATAGAGGCAATACCACTACAGTCATCTATACTTCCGTTATCTATTTGTTGTGGTGTAATTGTTACACTTCCTAAAGCATCTAATTGCACAGTAATGTTTTGTGTAACTACTGTTGGTGCTACATCTTCTTCTACAGTTACAATTGCTGTTTCACTTGCTGTATTTCCTTCTCCGTCAACAACTGTTAAGGTTACTGTGTTTGCACCTATCATTGAACAATCAAAATCTGTTACATCTAAACTCATTGAAGCTATTGAACAGTTATCTGTTGTTCCATTATCAATATCTGTTGTTGTTATAGTTGCATCTCCGTTTGCATCTAACGTTACTGTTATGTCTTGCGTAACTACTGTTGCTCCCATAACATCTTCTACCGTTACAATTGCTGTAGTAGTTTCTGTTGTTGTTCCATCTGTAGCTGTTAAGGTAACTGTATTTGCGCCTAAATTTGCACAGGTAAAATCTGTTACATCTAAACTTAATGTTGGATTACTGTTACAACCGCTTCCTGATCCATTATCTACTTGTGATGGAGCAACTGTTATTTGTCCGTTTGCATTTAGCTGTACTGTAATATCTTGTGCTACCGCTGATAATGTTTGATTTGGATCTTCAACTATCGTTACTACTGCCGTTGCTGTTGCTTCATTGCTATTTTCATCTTCTACCGTTAAAGTAACTGTATTGGCTCCTAAATTTGAACAAGAAAAATCTGTTACATCTAAGCTATAAGTTAAATTTACTGATGATGTACAGTTATCAGAAGATCCGTTGTTTATTTGTGCTGGAGTAATTGATACTTGACCTCCTGCTCCTAATTGTACTGTAATATCTTGTGTTAATACCGTTGGGGCAACAACATCTACTACGGTTACTACCGCTGTATTACTTGTACTATTTCCTTGGTCATCTACTACTGTTAAAGTTACTGCATTGGTACCTAAATTTGCACAAGTAAAATCTGTTACATCTAAGCTCATTGAGGCTACTGAACAGTTATCTGTTATACCATTATCAATATCTGCTACAACGATTGATGTGTTTCCACTACCATCTAATTGTACCGTAATATCTTGTAATAATACTGTTGGTGCCATTACATCTTCAACGGTTACTACTGCTGTGGCAGTATCTGTTGATGATCCGTCTGTAGCTGTTAATGTAACAATATTGGCTCCTAAGTTTGCACAAGTGAAATCTGTTACATCTAAACTTATTGTTGGATTACTAGTACAACCACTTCCTGATCCGTTATCTACTTGCGTCGCCGTAATTGTTGCATTTCCATCTGCATCTAATTGCACAGTAATGTCTTGGGCTCTTGCGGTAAATGCTTGACTTGGATTTTCTGTAACTGTAACCTCTGCCGTTGCTGATGAACTATTATTTGTTGATGTATCTACTACTGTTAAAGTTACTGTATTTACTCCTAAATCTGAACAGGTAAAACTTGTTACATCTAAACTCATAAATGCTATTCCACAATTATCACTACTTCCGTTATCTACTTGTGATGGGGTGATTGTTGCATCTCCATTTACATCTAATTGTACCGTAATATTTTGGGTTACTACTGTTGGTGCCATTACATCTTCAACGGTAACTTCTGCAGTAGCATCTACACTATTTCCTGCTGTATCTGTAACTGTTAAGGTTACTGTATTTACTCCTGATACTGCACATGTAAAATCTGTTATATCTAAACTCATAGAGGCTATAGAACAATTATCACTACTTCCGTTATCTATTTGTGACGGGGTAATTGTTGCACTTCCATTAGCATCTAATTGTACTGTAATATCTTGTGTTACTACTGTTGGTAAAATATTATCTTCAACGGTTACTACTGCTGTTGCTGTATCTGTTGATGATCTGTCTGTAGCTGTTAATGTAACTGTATTTGCTCCTAAATCTGAACAGGTAAAATCTGTTACATCTAAACTTATTGTTGGATTACCATTACAACCACTTCCTGATCCGTTATTTACTTGTGCTGCCGTAATTGTTGCATTTCCATCTGCATCTAATTGCACGGTAATGTCTTGGGCTCTTGCGGTAAATGTTTGATTTGGATCTTCTACTACGGTTACCACTGCTGTTGCTGGTGCACTATTTCCTGCCCCATCTGTTACCGTTAAAGTAACTGTATTGGCTCCTAAATCTGAACAAGTAAAATCTGTTACATCTAAACTCATTGATGCTATAGAACAATTATCTGTACTTCCGTTGTCTACTTGTGATGGGGTAATTGTTGCATTTCCATTTACATCTAACTGTATAGTTAAATTTTGAGTAATAACAATTGGATCTACACTATCTACAACCGTTACTGTTGCTGTATTATTTACACTATTTCCTGTTGTATCTTCAACTGTTAATCTTACTGTATTTATACCTAAATCAGCACAAGTAAAACTTGTTACATCTAAACTCATTGAGGTTATTGCACAATTATCACTACTTCCGTTATCGATTTGTGATGGAGTGATTGTTGCATTTCCATTGGCATCTAATTGTACCGTGATATCTTGTGTTACTACTACCGGGTCTACATTATCTGTAGTGGTAATTGTTATTAAACTTGAAGCTACGTTATCTACATTATTTGAATCTTGAGCAACATCTTCTAATACTTGTAAAGTAACTGGAGTACCACAAATATTTGCTGGTGTTACATCTACCGTATAATTAGTACCGGTAACTGCTGTAAAATTACTTAAAGTTGCTCCTGTAACCGTAATATCACTTACATCAAAACCTGTTACTGCTATATCAAATTGAATTGTAGCTGTAAATACATCTGAAATGCTTGTTGGTGGATTTATAAATGTAGGTGTTGGTGCAGGTATTAAACTAAAGATTGCTGTTATCGTTTTATCAGCATCCATTGTAATATTTAAAGGGTTTGTAGTTCCCGAAGCATCTCCACTCCATCCATCAAACTGATAACCAGTATCTGGTGTTGCGGTTAATTCAACAGAAGTTCCATCTGCATATGCTCCATTACCATTCGGGTTTGGATTTGTAGCTACCGTTCCGTTTGTTGCATTAATTGTTAATGTTCTTTCTACATAAACAGTTGAGCCAAATTCATAAGCTCCCATATCTACTGTAGTATTAAAAATACGATTGTTTCCTAATAAATCGGTATTACCTTCGGTCTTTCCGTTATCTCCACTATCTTTTGCTGGTGAACCTGACTGTAAAGTAAAGTCTGTTGCACTTGTAAATAATGGATCTGAATTACTTGTATTCGTTGTACTTGTAATACTATCGTCATTAAAATTTAATTCATCAATTGAATTATTAATTATTAATGAGTTTACTGATGTTTGATTTAAGTCTGTTATAGAACGAGTTGTAACTCCACTTGGACCAGTATTTCCCCAAAAAATAGTGTTATTAACTTCTGCATTTAAAGTTGAACTTATCCCTGACGGTTTACTTATTGCAACAACTGCCCTAGATAAATTATTTACCAAATTTGTACCTATATCTTTATTATTTACATAGGTGTTATTTGTTAAATTTAATGTAACATTCGATCCATTAGCAATTACTCTAAACCAAGCTGCACTACCAGAAATACCTGTAACAGACGAACTTAAATCTCCTGCTAAATTATTATCAAATAAACTATTAATTACAGTTATATCAACATTTGTATTTGCTCTAACAAAAGTATAAATACCAGATGCCCATCGTGACATATTGTTTATGAATTTAGAATTTTCAATAATTAACTCACCTCTTGCACCTGAAGTGTTATTTAATTCAAATTCTGCCAATAAACCAGCATTATCGTTTCTACTAACATTATCTTTTACAATACAGTTTTTAAGAGTTAATTTGGCTATTGTTTTATCTTTTATAATAGCACCTCCTCTTTCTGTAGGATCTAAATTAGTGTGAGCATCACTTATGGTTAATCCATCTAATAATAAATTATTACCTGTAGCTTCAATGTTAATAATATGATAGCTATTATCATTATTACGGCTTGTGTTCGCATAATTCAATGCATAATCAGTAAGATTAGTATCATTTCCTTGTAAATCACCTGATAAAATGGTTTCATTTACACCTACTATTCTTTGTGAAATAGAAGTTTCAGTTCCTGAAAAACCTCCATAAATTTTCACATTTTCTTTATTAATCTGAAAATACACAGTTCTACTTGTTGTATGAGGTTTATATGTTCCGCTTGCAACCCAAATAGGACTATTTGTATTTCCAAAAAAAATAGAACTACGCAAATCAGTATAGGCATTTACCCATGAAGAACCATCATTATTACCTGTTGCTGCATGGTTTACATATATGATACCTGTTGTTCTATATGTTTTTGCAGCTGACCATGCTGAAGTACCTGTAGTAGCACATGGTGTTCTTACATAAAACTTATATGGTGTTGAAGGATCTAAACCATTTATAGTTGTACCATTAAAAACTTGTGTTATAATAGTTGCATTAGTAAAAGGTTCAGAACTTTTATGATATGCAACCTCATGCTCTGTTGCAGGTGTTGCTAAGGCAATTGTAGTACCTGTAATTGTTGTACTAGAAATTACACTATTATTAGGCGGTGTACAATAACCACCAACATTTCTAATATTTAAAATTTCTTGAGCTGTTAATTCTCTGTCGTATATTAAAATATCATCAATAACATCGTTGTATTTTAAATTAGCAGGTATCGTATTATTTTTGTTGTTTCCTACCACTATATCACCAGCAAGATCAAAAAAAGGTGTTGTTCCTGCATTTGCATATAATTGATCGTTTTTTTCATGCAAAGCTCCATCAACATGAATTGAAGCTACACCATAAAAGTTACCTGATCGAGAACGAGCTTGAAAACGAACAATTATATGATGCCAATTACCGTCTGCTATAAAACCACTTGTTGCTGTAGTTCCTGAATATGCTTGTGTAGTATTAAATCTAGCCCTATGTTGCATTCTAACATCAGCAATTATTTTACCTCTATAAAGCATTATAGAATATCCTTTTTGAGTACTTGCAAAATTGTTACTTCCTCCGTTTTTTTGACTATCATCTATAATTGTCTTATATTCAAATGTATCAGTATTGGTTTTTACCCAAAAGGAGTATGTTAAATGCCCATTATGACTAAAAAAAGGTCTTGATAAATAATCTCCATTTAAACTAATGGCTTTAGTTGTATTATTTAAACGATCATTAACCTGAGTTAAAGCAGTACCTGTTTGGGTAAAATTGTTACTATTTGCAGCATCTGAGAGACTACCATTAGTAAATTCGTACATTCCTTGTAACCCATTTGTGGGTATTTGCGCATAGGTTATACTAAATGCAAATAGAAATAAAAAATAAAATAATTTTGATTTCATGTTTATGTTGATTTTATATTAATTAGAACAATAGTACTAGTTTACAATAGTTTAAACACAAACCAGTTTGTGAATGGTAGATTGGGTTTGTGAATGGTAATTTTATTAAAATAGATTGAAGTAAACTCTGTTTATATCTTATAGGTATAATTATTCCTTTTGATATAAAAACACTTTAAATTTAATACTTAATCAAATTAATGTCTATATGTAAAATGTATATCAACTATTTGAGTCAAAAACTAACCATTTGAGTCATTTTATTATTTTATAGATAATATTTAATATTTTGCGATACCAACTAAAATAATCAGAAAATGATCTTATCTTTTTTTAAGAGAATATCTAATTTAGGAGTAGATTCTAAAAACACAAAACAGAAAAATAAAACGATACGGTTGATTAATTTAATCTGTATACTTTGGTATTTTGCCTTTTTACTAATTGGATTTATGATTTTGTTTGGTTTAATTTCTTATACCGAAGACAAATATTTTAAAGGTATATCTATAAACTTAATAGGGCTTTTTATTGTAGCTGTAATTCACTATTTTAATAAAATTAAAAGATTTACGCTTGCTGCTAGTGGAATGCTATTATTTATGACAGCTTACTTTTTTATAATTACCACTTTTAGCGCTCCTCAAAAATTTATTGAATTTTTTTATATCTTAATTCCTATAATTAGTCTTGTTTTTTTTGATAAAAACAGATATAGTTGGATTTTTTTAGGAATAAGTATACTTATATTTCACTATACTTTTATCAAACTAGGGTTTTATCAATATAATGAAGTACTATTTCTTTCTCCTTTAATGATTTGGTTATTTATTCTTAATTTTTTAATTGTTTTATATTTTAAAACCCTAAATAAGAATAACGAAAAATTATTAGAATTAGAGCGTGATAAAGTACTTGATGATAAAATTATTTTAGAAAAACAAGAAACAGAATTACGTGAATTAAATGAGTTTAAGTCTCATTTTTTCGTTAATTTATCACATGAAATTCGTACACCTTTAACCTTAATTCAAGGATATACAAATCAATTAAATTTTAATAATTCGGACAAAGAAAATGTTCAGAAAATAGCTGTTATAAAAGAGCAATGTATACAAATGCAGCATATTATTAATAGTATTATGGATTTGAGTAAAATGGAAACTAGCGAACTCCAACTAGATTATTCAACTGTAAATTTAAGTAAGTTTTTAGAAAAGCATACCGCAAATTTTCATAGTCTTTTTACAAACAAAAACATCTCGTTTGTATTCGAAAACCAAACTCCTAATATTAATATTAAAATTGACAAGGAGTTATTTTCTAAAGCAATTACCAATTTATTAAGTAATGCTTTAAAGTTTACAAAATCTAACGGTGAAGTTTCTATAAATACCTCTATTAGCAATGAGTGTCTTAAAATTAAAGTTATTGATAATGGTATTGGTATAGATAAATCAGAAATTGAAACTATATTTAATCGTTTTTATCAAGTAAAAAACGACATAACTCAAAGTCAAGGTAGTGGTATTGGTTTAGCCTTTACTAAAAGCATTATTGAAGCTCATAATTTTTCTATTGAAGTTGAAAGTGCTTTAAATAAAGGTACTTCCTTTAGTATTTGTATACCTAAAAAGCTTGTTAATCCAATAAGCAAAACAACTAATGATTCTATCAGAGTATATTATTCTAACAAGCAAACGAAAACTATAGTTGTTGATAAAAAACAAAGCATACTTTTAGTTGAAGATCATGAACACATGAGAACCTACTTAAAAAATGTATTAAATAATTACAGTGTTACTTTAGCCGAAAATGGAAAAGAAGCTCTTGATATTCTTAAAAATAACAATTTCGATTTAATTGTAACTGATTATATGATGCCTATAATGGATGGTGAAGCTTTTGTTAAACAAATTAAAAAACAACACAACAAAACACCAATTATAGTACTTACTGCACGAACAGATAATCACGGAAAATTATCAATGCTACGTTTAGGTATTGATGGATATTTACATAAGCCTTTTATGGAAGAAGAATTTTTAATTCATGTTAAAAACTCTATAGCTTTATACAGAAATATCACTGAATTTGATAATAATAATTCTGAAGAAGAAACAAGTAATATTAATGCTTTTGCTGATAAATTTAACTTAAAGCTAACTACTTATATTAATAAAAATATAAACTCTCCTTTGCTTACTGTGGATGCTATTTCAGACTACATGAAGGTTTCTAAAAGTACTTTAAATAGAAAAGTTAAAAGTATATTAGGACAAACAGTTATTCAATTAATACAAGAAGCTCGATTAGAAAAAGCTCGTCAATTATTAATAGAAGATCCTTTTAAATCAAAAAAAGAAATAGCTAAAGCTGTAGGTATTACCAACACTACTTACTTATTTGATAAATTAAAAGAACGTTATGGTTTTTAAATAAAAATATTTTTATTAAAATCGTTTTTTAAAAGGAAGTGTTAAAACTACTTTTGTTCCTAATGAAATATCATTTTCATATAAATCTTCAATATGATACCCTACATGGGTATTAAATTGCTTTTTAAAGATTTCTAGTCGTTTTTTTATGGCTTTTAAAGCAAAAGATTCATGATGATTTCCTTGTCTAGAAATAATTTCTCCAGCTTCTTTTCTACCTATTCCATTGTCTGTAATTATACATTGTAGTGTATCATCTTTAAAAATAAAATCTATCTTTAGTGTTTTTTTACCATTTTTGTGCATTAAACCATGTACTAATGCATTTTCTATAAATGGTTGAACTAACAACGACGGAATTTCTAAATCATCATCTGTATTAGAAGTAATTTGATAAATAAAATCATCGCCAAAACGAAGTTCTTCTAACTGTAAATACACATTTAAAAAACGTAATTCCTTATCAATAGCAATAAAATCTTGGTTAGAATAATTAAGTGTATTTCGTATTAATTCAGCAAATAAAACAATATAATCATAAGACGCATCTGTATCTTTTCTTAAAATTAAATCTTGAATAGAATTTAATGCATTAAAAATAAAATGTGGATTCATTTGTGAACGTAATGCTGTTAAATTAATAGCAATTAGTTCTTTTTCTAATGATATTTTTTCTAGTTCTGCTTGACGTTCCTTTTCTTTTAAAATTGATTTTCTTTTAAAATACAAAACTGTACTTCCGAAAAAAAGAATAGCTATACCTAATCTAAACCACCATTGGTTCCAAAACGGTTTTGCAATCGTAATTGTAATTCTTTTTGTTCTTTCAACGCTGGGTTTGCCATTAATAATTGGTTGTACTTCAAAAGTAAACTCACCTGCGGGTAAACTATTATATTTAACAAAGTTTATACCCGAATCTGTAGTAATCCAATCATTATTAAAACCTTTTAAACGGTAGTTATAATTATTTTTTTGATTATATAAAAATCCGTTTACATTAAAACCTATTTTTATTGCATTTTGATTATAATCTAATTTGTAGCTTGATTTAATTTTAGATTTTTGTCCATTAATTTCAATAGTATTAAAATACACTTCTGGTTGTTGTACTTTTTGTGTTGATTTTTTATCAATTGAAAATAAACCTTCATTTGATGAAAAGTATATCTTATCTTGTAATGGTACAATATCAGAAATATCATAGGATATAATTCCGTCAACTTTTTTAAAAGTTTGAAAATTATTGGTTGTAGTGTTTAGTAATTGAATACTATTATCTGAAGCAATCCATAAATTATTTTCATCTGCTTTAATTTTTTCAATATAATTTGATGTTAATCCGTTTTTAAAAGTGTAATGTTTTATTACAGAATCGTTTTTTACACCATAAATTCCGTTTTTAAAAGTACCAACCCAAACTATTCCATTAGTTGATTTCGTAATAGATTTACCAAAAATAGGTTTATTTTTATAAGTTATTTTTCTTCCTTTCCAAACACTATCAAATCGCATTAACGCATCAACATAAGCTATATATGTGGTGTTTTTTATACTATCAAAATACGATTCATAAGTTCTTCTTCTTTGATTGAATAATACTTCGTCTTTAGACGCAAAACGATTATTATCAAAAAGTACCACACCTTTATTAGAGGTTAATAATAATTGGTTATCTTTTAAAATCGTTAAACTTTTAGCTGTGATTAAAAGTTTCTTCTCTATTAGTTGGTTATTTGTTCGATTTAAAATATAACCTCTAAAATCTGTAGCTATATAAACTGAATTCAATTTAGGATGGTAACGTATTTTAGAAATTCTATCCCTTTCATTTAAGTTTATAAAGGTATTTTTACTTGTTTTAATGTTATAAAACCCTAAATTACCTCTAGTGTTTCCATAAACAAGTGTTTTATTATTGATAACTTCTAAACTGGTTACATTTTTAAAATTTCCAGGGAGAGATTTTATATTAATATTAGGTATAATATAAATACCATCATTTAATGTTATTAACCAAAAATTATCGTCTTTATCTTTTATAACTTTTGTTACATTTTTAGTAGTTAAAAATCGACTTTTTAAAATATAGGAATCTCCTGATTTTTCATAAACCCAAACACCAGCACTGGTCCCAAACCAAATAGCATTTTCAGTTTCAAACTGATTGTAAATTTGTTTGTTCGCTAATTCCTCAAAATCAGCTGTTATCACTGTTGTTTGCTTATGTATATTTAATTTAAAAAAAGTGTTCTTATTCTTTATTAATGTTCTAAAATAAAGAGTTTTTTTTATTTTAAAAATAGTGTTTTTACCAGTAACTATAATTTTACCTGCTACAGAATCTTTTAGATTTATAGGTAGAGATTGTACAGTAGTTATATTGTAATCTGAAGAGAAATTATAAATTCCTGAAGTGCTTCCAAAAAAAACAGAATCATTATAAACTATTGGTTTACTCAAAGTAACCTTTTGAATTTGAAATATTTTTACTATTTCTTTTGTAACTAAATTAATTTTATAAACGTCTCTACTGCCATAAATAATTAGAGAATCTTCTTCAACTATATAGTTTACTAATTCACCTTTTAAAATACCACTTAAATCTATATATAAATGCAATTTATCATTTTCAATATAAAAAAATTGCCCTGAAATATTGTTACACCAAATTCTACCTAAATGATCTTCTTGAGTATTAAAAACTGATAATCCACGTTGTTTTGGATGTGTGTAATTTTTATATGATTTACCATCATATTTAAACAAACCTTTATCGGCACTTAGCCAAATAAAACCTTTACTATCTTCTATAATATCATAAAGTTCTTTGTCTGGCAATCCATTTTTTTCTGATAAATGTATACTTACAGGTTCTTGAGCTTGTATTGTTAATGAGATAGAACTTATTAATAAAAAAACAAATATTTTACGAATCATGAATATAATATTTAAATATTTTTATTAAAATAATCAACTTTAGCCCTTGAAATTTTAGCTATTATATTAGTGCCTACTAATGTAATACTTTGCGTAGTTTTATTTAGAGATTCAATAAAATTTATATTTACTAACCACGTTCTATGTGATCTAAAAAAAGAGGTTTCTTCTGGTAATTTTTCTTCAAAAAACTTTAAGTTTTTACTTGTTGTTATAAACCTATCATTGGTTAAATATAATTTACTATAAGCGCCATCTGCCTCAATAGCTATTATAGTGTCAATATCTATTACTCTTCTATTACCTAGTTCTGGTAATACTAGTTTTTTATAATCTTTATTTTTTATAATTTTTAATAACGATTTATAATCTACTAAAGCAGCTTTATTTATCAATTTAGTGCTTAACTTTTGTATTGTATTAGCTAATTTTTTTCTATCAATTGGTTTTACCAAATAATCAATTGCATTTAACTCAAAAGCTTTAATTGCATAATCATTGTATGCCGTTACAAAAATAATTTCAAAAGTTATTTCATCAAAAAAGTTAACAATTTCATAGCCCGCATATTGTGGCATTTGTACATCTAAAAAAACTACATCTGGCTGTAGTTCTTTAATTTTTTCAACACCTTCTAATAAATTGACACATTTTGCTACAATAGAAATTTTAGAACTAGTACGTTCTAATAAATTTGTTAACACATTACGAGCTCCTTGCTCATCATCAATAAGGATTGCCCTAATTTTATCCATAATAACAAATATAAGTATTGATTTACAATTTTTAACAATAGACTTTATGAATGGCAGATTGGGTTTGTGAAGTGATTTTATTTTATTAAAAAAGGTATCTTTACGTTTTTAAATTATTTATTTTGAAAATGTTTTTTCAATATTTTTCTTGTGATATTCATAAAATTGAACTTCCTAAAAAATTTACTTTTCCGTTTTATTACGAACCTCATAAATTGTGTAAATTAGCTACAACAGAAATCCAGGAATATTTAAAAACTCAAACTGATTTTAAACATAATTTTGGAATCAATAATACTGAAGAAGGAATTGTATCAGGAAAAATGTTTGGGGTTTTAGTAGTGCAAAATCAAGAAAATGAAATTGGATATATTACTGCTGTTTCTGGTAAATTAGGTGATAAAAACAAGCATAAAATGTTTGTACCTCCCGTTTATGATATGCTTGCTGAAGATTCGTTTTTTTTTAATGAAAAAGAAACTTTAAATAACATTAGCTTAACTATAGAGGCTCTTGAAGAAAATACTGAGTATTTAACAGCCTTAAAAAAGTATACTACTGAAAAAGAAAAAGCAGTTACCGATATTCAAGAAAAAAAAGAAGCAAACACAGTAGCTAAAAAAAATAGAGCTTTACGAAGAGAAAAAGCAATAACCGAATTATCTACAGAAGATTATCTTGAGTTTAAAAATATTTTAGACAAAGAAAGTTTAGAAGCTAAGCATTTTTTTAATAATGTAAACAGGTATTGGGAACATACTTTAAAACCTCTTGAAGAAAAACTTTTAGTATTTACCAACGAAATAACCTTGCTAAAAGAAAAACGTAAATCTAAATCTATTGCCTTACAACAATATATTTCTGAGCAATATCAGTTTTTAAACTCAAAAAAAGAACGTAAAAACATAGCCCAATTATTTAACGGTAATTCTGTACAAAACATACCAGCTGGCACAGGTGAATGTGCGGCGCCTAAATTATTACAATATGCTTTTTTACATGATTTAAAACCGATTGCAATGGCCGAATTTTGGTGGGGAAAATCGCCAAATAAAGAAATACGGAAACACAAACAGTTTTATCCGGCTTGTCAAGGTAAGTGCAAACCTATTTTAACGCACATGTTAGCGGGTATTGAAATGGATACCAATCCGTTATTAGAAAACCCGGCTGTAGGAAAAGAACTAGAAACTATTTTTGAAGATGATGAATTAATTGTTGTTTATAAACCTAATGAATTTTTATCGGTTCCAGGAATTAACATTCAAGATTCGGTATTTACTCGCATAAAACAACAGATAAAAGATATTTCTGGCCCTATAATTATTCATCGTTTAGATATGGCTACTTCTGGTTTATTAGTTTTAGCAAAAAATAAAGAAGCGCATAAAAATATTCAAAGTCAGTTTATAAATAAGACTGTTAAAAAAAGGTATACGGCTTTGTTAGACGGAATTATTACTGATGAAAAAGGAACTATAAATTTACCTTTAAGAGTTGATTTAGATGACAGACCAAGACAGTTGGTTTGTTATGAATATGGAAAACCTGCCAAAACAACTTGGGAAGTAATTGAGCGTAAAAACGGAAAAACAAAAGTACACTTCTACCCTATTTCTGGACGAACACATCAATTACGAATGCATGCTTCTCATAACTTGGGATTAAATACTCCTATTATTGGGGATGATTTGTATGGTAAAAAGTCCGATAGATTGTATTTACATGCAGATACTTTGGAATTTACACATCCTACAACAAAACAAAAAATGAGCTTTCATAAAAAAGCAGGTTTTTAATTAGCTCTCTGAAAAATCAGCAAAATAACTTAGCCCCGATTGAAGCATTTGTTTGAGCTCCTCGCAGAGAGCGAGTGCAGAAAGCGGGAAATAGCTACAGATAAAAAAACTAATTTTTGAATTTGTAATATCACTTATTTTTTGCTGATAATAAAAACACTTATACGTTTTATTATGTACAATTACCTTTTATTATCTCGTTCATTAATTCATTCGGTATTTTCCAACCTAGTTGTTTAAAAGGAGTACTATTTATTTTTTTTGTCATTTCTCTAATAACTTCCGAATTAAAAATAGCGTATTCGTATTTAAAATAATTTAATTTTGAAATATTATAGTTTATAATTCCTGTTATTTTTTTATCGTTATCCGTTTGATGAAATCTTAAACTACCAATATTTTCATCAAGTTTATTAAAGCCTACTTTTATTTTTTCAAAATTTAATTGTGCATAGAAATTCTCAAGAAAAAGGATATCTATTTTAGCTAAATCTTTAACTGTAAATCTCGGAATTATAACTGAATAAAAAGTTTTAGCATTTACAAAAAGTAAGCACTTTTTTTTCGCAATAAATAATACAGAAGCATTCCATTTTCCAAAAATATTTTCAATTTCTATAACTTGATTATCAATTCTCTTTTTTATTATTTTCTCAAGTTTTTTAGTTGTAAATATTGTAGTCATTAAATTGTTAGTTTTTATTTATAAACTATTTCATCTTTTCAAAAAATGATAATTTGTAATTCGGTAATAAATTAGGATTGGTAATTTTTATCATATCTTTTAATACTAAATCGGGTCTTATTGGTGCTAATTCAAAATAAATAAGTCCGCCCGTTTTTCCTTTTTTAGTACCAATTGTGTAAATATTTTCACTATGTAAAGCTTCAAACTCTTTATAATGTTTGTTAGCACTTATTAGTTGTTCTTTAGTTTCGTAAAGTCCACAGCCAATCCAATAATCAGCTTTTTTTGCTGTATCTAAAACACTTTCAAAACTAAGTTGTAAGCTACCTGTACCCGTGGTTTCTTTCCATAAATAATTTAAATGTGCATCTTTAAAAAAAGTAGCAATAAAACTATCGCCTCCAGGAACATTCCAAATATCTTTAAACATACTTCCTGATAAAATTGTTGGATTTTTTTTATTGTTCTTTGCAATTTCCTTAGCTTTTAAATAACTTTTTTCGATAGCATTAAAAATACTGTCAGCTTCTTTTTCTTTATTAAGAAGCGCTCCAAAAAACTTAATCCACTCGGCTCTTCCTAACGGAGTTTCCTCTAACCATTCGCCGTTAAAAACAACAGGAATTCCTGTTTTTTTAATGTTTTCATACAATTTACTATTTGGGTTTAATGAAAAACCAACAACCAATTCGGGTTGTAAATCCATTAGTTTTTCAGTGTTCATGCTCTGCTCTGTACCAAGTTCAGTAACATGACCTTCGTCAATTCTTTTTCTTGTTTTTTCTGATGAAATATATTTGGCATGCGGAAAACCAACCAACTTATCCTCACTATTTAAAAGTTCAAGCATTGGTATGTGTGTAGTGCTGGTAACCACTAATTTATTTACCGGAACTTTAATTTCATTTTTAGCAATATTTGTTTTATTGGTAAGAGTAAACTCAAATTGTTTTTTAGAGTTTTGAAACACTTTTTTAATAATTAGTTTCTTTTGCCCATTTACGGTTACAATATCAAAACCTTTAGCGTGTTTGATAGTACTATTAATTGTGATTTCTTTTTTGACATCTTTTTTTTCTACATTTTTACATTGAATAAGAAATAAAGAAATAATAATAAGTGATACTAAATGTTTCATTTTTATAGCGTAATTTTTATAATATGTCCGTAATTAAGTTTTAAATCAAAAGAATTTTTTAAAGGTTTTTTGTTGATATAGGCATACAAACTTCTAATAACACCAGCATGTGTAACAACAACTACTCGTTTTTTATTTAATGTTTTTAGTTCTGTTAAAAACTGAACGGTTCGGGTGTGTAAATTAATATAAGACTCCCCGTTTGTAGCAGCAACATTCACAAAATCTTGCATCCAAACATCAAGTTCGGTTTTATTTATATCATCCCATTTTTGAAGCTCCCAATCACCAAAATCGAGTTCTTTTAATCGATCATCAAAAATAATAGAGTCAGAAAGTTTTTCTGCTAATAATTTACAGCGTTGTAAGGGACTCGAATAATAAACAGTTTCAGAATCATCTACTTTAACCTCTTTTAAAATAGGTTGTATTTCTTCTAAAAAAGTATCGGTAACACCAATATCGGCTTGCCCATAGCAAATACCTTTTTCAATATTTGGTGTTGTATGTCTAACTAAAATAATTTCCATATCACAAGTATTGATAAATAAAATACAACTTCGGAAACTTGCTGTAAAGCACCAGCACAATCTCCCGTTTGTCCGCCAATCCATTTTTTAAATAAGCGAGACATATATAAGTAAGCAAAAAATAAAGGAATTAAAACTGCAAATATTCTAATATCTTTAAAAAAGAACAAAGGTGCTAATCCGAAGAAACCCGAAATAACAAGCGCTTTTGTGCTCATTTTTTGTGTTGTAGGTTTTACTTTAGCGGTATCAATATCTCTTACATATTCTTGCGTGTATAATAAAACAGTAGCCACAAAGCGGCTAATTGCATGCCCAGAAATAAGTATTAAAGGAATGTTTTTTACATTATTATTTAATTCGTGTAAGCCTGCTATTTTTAAGGATAAAATTGAAATTAATCCTACAACTCCGTAAGTTCCGAGTCTAGAATCTTTCATGATAATTAAGATTTTCTCTTTCGTCCATCCACCTCCAAATCCGTCGCAAACATCTGCAAAACCATCTTCATGAAAAGCACCGGTTGTCCAAACAGAGGCAATACAGCTAAAAATAATTGCAATTATTGGGCTAACTACAAAAGAAGCCCCGTAAAAAACGAGTGCAGCAATACTACCTACTAAAATACCAACTAAAGAAAAATAACGACTACTTTTATTTAATATTTCAGGAGAATGATTTACCCATTTAGGACACGGAATTCGAGTAAAAAATAAAACAGCAGTTAAAAAATAATGGATTTGATTTTTCATAAAATTAAGCTTCAGATACGTTTGCACTTTTAAAAGTTGCCATTTCATTTAAAAAACTAACAGCTGCTTGTACTATTGGAAAAGCAATTGCACTACCAGTACCTTCTCCCAAGCGTAAACCGATATTTAATAAGGGTTTTGCATTTAAAAATTGCAACATTTTTTCATGACCTTGCTCACCAGAAGTATGGCAATAAAGACAATAATCTAACACGTTTTTATCAATTGCTTGTGCTGCTAATAAAGCCGATGTAACAATAAATCCGTCAATTAAAATTGTCATTTTTAACGCTGCAGCTTCTAACATGGCTCCACACATCATTACAATTTCAAAACCACCATAAGTTGCCAGTGCATCTATCGGGTTTTGAATGTTTTTTTGATGAAGATTTAATACATTTTTAAGAATTTCTCCTTTTTTTAGAACGCCTTCATCATTTAAACCAGTTCCTTTACCAACACAATCTTTAATGGGTGCATTGGTAAAATAGCTCATTAAAAGTGCTGCGGATGAAGTATTACCAATTCCCATTTCGCCAAAACCAATGGTATTTGTTCCGTTTTTATGTAGTTGCTGTACTATTTGTTTTCCTTTTGCTAAAGCAGCCAAACACGCATCAGTTGTCATTGCTTTATCAACACTATAATCTTTAGTACTTTTGGCAATTTTTGCATTTATTAATTTAGTGTTTTCCTCAAAATCAGCATTTACACCAGCGTCAACAATAGTTAAATCAATATTATTTTGATTACAAAAAACGTTGATTGCAGCTCCGTTATTCAAAAAGTTTAACACCATTTGTTGCGTTACTTCTTGCGGATAAGGACTTACAGAATTTGATTTTACAATTCCATGATCACCAGCAAAAATCACAATACTTGGTTTTGAGATAAAAGGCGTAAGTGTATTTTGAATTTGCCCAATTTGTAGTGCAATTGTTTCTAAAACACCTAACGAACCGATAGGTTTTGTTTTAAAATCTATTTTATCTTGAAGTTTGGTTTTTAAACTTGTAGAAAGCGGAGTAATAGTAGTAAAATTCATGTTTTATTTTAAAATTAAAGGCAATCCAGAAACCATAAAAGTTGCTTTGTCTGCTTTTTTAGCAATGTATTGATTTACCCAACCTTGAAGCTCGGTAAATTTTCGTCCAATTTCAGTATCAGCATGTAAACCCATTCCTATTTCGTTAGAAATTATAATGATTGTAGCATCAATTTTAAGTAGTTTATCAATTTCTTCTTTCGCTAATTTTAAACTTTGCTGTACATCATTTTTAGTATCTACATAAAAATTGGTTAACCATAAAGTAACGCAATCAACCACCACCGTAGTATTTTTATCAATTACAGTACTAATGTTTTTTTCTTCTTCAATAGTCGTCCAGCGTTCATCTCTATCAGAAACATGTCTGTCTACACGCTTTTTAAAATCATCATCCCAAATTCTTGAAGTAGCTAAATAAAAAGGAGTTTCAGACAAAGATTCTGCTAATTTTTGAGCGTAACTACTTTTACCCGAACGCTCTCCGCCACTTATATAATACATCATAATGAAGAAATAATTTGGCAACAAAGATTAGAAAGATTTTTTAGAAAAAGATAATAATACTAGAGAACTATGTATTTTAGCGGCTTAAAATATTTTTATATGAAAGTTTCCTCGTTTATGCCAGCAGTAACCCAAATGATTTACGATATGGGATTACAAGAATATTTAGAGGGTATTACCTTTGAATGTCCTGCAATTGCACTTGATGAAAAACAAGTTGCTGTTCGCTACAAATTAGAAGGACAAACTTTAACGAGCGAAGAAATTAATACTATTTTTTCTAAAACAAAGGCCGAAGGGGGTACGCTATATTATGTAGATGAGCCAGCTTTAGAGAATATTGCACCTGATATTATTTTTACGCAAGATGTATGTGATGTTTGCCAGATAGATACAGAGTCGGTTGCTAAATCGGCCTATAAATTGGCTAAAACTCCCGAGTTAATTTCGATTACTCCAAATTCTTTAGAAGATGTTTTTGACAATGCTTTAACAATTGCAAAAGCAATGAATAAAGAAGCAATAGGTATTAATTACGTAAACCAATTAAAAGAAAGAATTTATAAAATTGTTGATACACAACGCGCAAACAGATTGCAATCTAAAAGTGTGATGCTTTTAGAATGGATAGATCCTTTATTTAACTGCGGACATTGGATTCCACATCAAATAGGGTATGCTGGCGGAGTTGATTTATTATCGCATCCATCAGGAGATAGTATTGTTATTTCTTGGGATAAAATTGTAAAATACGATCCAGAGATATTAATTATTGCTCCTTGTGGTTACGGAATTGAAAGAACGATGGAAGATATGCGTTTTTTAGAAGATAAACCTGAATGGAGTTCTTTAAAAGCTGTAAAAAATGGTGAAGTATATATTGCTGATTTTGCTATGTTTACACAATCATCAGCAAGTACTTTGGTTGATGGTATTGAGTGTTTATCGGCTATGATTCATCCTAATTCGTTTAAAGTATCAGAAAAACTTAAAAATAAGTTTTCTAATTATAATGATTTGTTGGTATTAAATAATTAAAAAAATACCATACATTTGCGCAAAATTTTAGGTTTTGATGTTTAACAACATAGCATCAAATTAAAAGGGAATTCGGTTAAATACCGAAGCTGTTCCCGCAACTGTAAGCTATTAAGCTTGTAATTACTCTTTAAGTCACTGTTTATTTTAAATGGGAAGACCAATTACAAGACGCAAGCCAGGAGACCTGCCTAGATTTTAAATAACTCAAACTTTCGGGATAAAGGTTTTAAGATATTATGAAAACAATATTAAGTATTTTCTTGTTATTTTTTGTTAGCACTCTTTTTTCTCAAAAAGACACAACTTCTGTCAATAAACTTAAAGAAGTTATTGTTAATGGAAAGATAAAAAGACAAATAGAACATATCGCTACAAAATCAATAAAAATTGGAGTAAAAGAACTTGTTAAAAATCCAATTAATTTAACAAATACTTTACGTTACAATAGCCCTATTTCATTTAGAGATTATGGTAATGGAGGAGTGAGTACAGCTAGATTTAGAGGAACTTCAGCTTCTAATACATTAGTGTTATGGAACGGGATACCGATTAATGCAATTGGTAGCGGACAAACAGATTTTAATTCTTTATCAGCTAATATTAGTGATAATATTGTTATTCAAAGTGGTGGAAACAGTGCCGAATTTGGTTCGGGAGCTATTGGTGGAACAGTTCGTTTAAATGATGAGTTAAATTTTAAAAAGCATAAAAAGTTTCATTTATTTTCTTCTTTTGGAAGTTACAATACAACGTCTAATTTTTTTAAAAGCTCTTTTGGAGATGAAAAATGGAGTGTAAAATTAGCTTCTACAGTCAATTATTCTGATAACGATTATACTTTTATTGACGATAGATATAAAGATACTAATGGTAATTTATTAAAAAACGAAAATGGGACTTATAAAAATTATGGTGTTAGTTTTAATATAGCTCATAAATTTAGTTCAAAAAACACATTAGCCTTATACACAACTGGCTATTATGGTAATCGTTTATTTTCAGATGGTTTGCCAAATCCATCTGCTGGTAGTGAAAGAAATGAAGATTTTAATCAACGCAATTTATTACAGTGGAATTATAATTATTCATCACAATTTAAGCAGCTAATAAATGTAGCTTATTTAACACAAGAATATCGATATTATGATAATAAAGATGCTGATAATTTTAGCTTTGGGAAATCTAAAACCATCCACGCTAATTATTCATTAACCTACAAACCTTCTAATATAATATCTTTTAATTATAAAACAACTTTTGAAAATATAACAGGTAGTAACTCTCAAATAACTACTAAAAAAAGAAATTCAGTAGCTTTTATTGGAAACATAAAATATAAACCGTTTGAAAAGTTACTTACAAACTTACAAGTAAGAAAAGAATTAAACTCTGATTTTAATGTGCCAACTTCAATATTTATCGGAAGCGAATATAAAGTATCTCCAAAATTTACTGTTTTAAGTAATTTTTCTACAAATTATAGAACACCTACTTATAATGAGAGTTATTGGCCTATTGTAGGTAATTTAAATTTAAAACCAGAAAATTCACTTCAAGGAGAAATAGGTATTTCATATAAAAATAAAAACGTAGTATTAAAGTCAACAGCATTTTATATACATACAAATGATAAAATTTTGTGGTTACCAGCAGGAGGTAGCAATTTATGGATACCAAAAAATGTAAGTGACGTAATAAATAAAGGTGTAGAATCATTTATCAGTTATCAAAAAAAAATAGGAGAACATACTCTTAATATTTCATCTAATTACACTTATACAAAAGCAACAAATAAAGAAACGTCTAAAATATTACCATACGCTCCTTCGCACTTATTAAATTTTACAACTAATTATACGTATAAAAAAGCAACTATTTTTTTACAAGGTTTATACCAAAGTAAAACATATACGAACGAAACAAATTTAAATTTTTACTCTTTAGATGCGCTTAGTGTACAAAATATAGGCTTTAACTATAATTTATCAACAAAAACAACAAAACTTCCAATATTAGGACTAACCGTAAATAATATATTTAACAAAGTGTATTATTTTTCAAATTTACGCCCTATGCCTGGTACAAACTTTAACATCAATATAAATTACAAATTTTAAACAAAATGAAAATTACAAAATTAATTTTACAACTTTTTTTAGTTAGTACACTTATTACTTCTTGTTCTGATAATGAAAAGATAGTAGAAGTACTAAAAGACGAATACACCAAAGGAATTATAATTAGCGCAGAGGGTGTTTTTAATGATAAAGATGGTTCAATTTCTTATATAAACAATGAATTAACTGAATCTCAAAATTTTATTTACGCAGGTAAAAATGGATCTTTATTAGGAGGTTTAATACAATCAATTACGTTTACAGATACAGATGCTTATATTATTTTAAATGATGTGAATACAATTGTAGTTGCAGATAGATATACTTTTGAAAAAAAAGGGCAAATTACTACTGACTTAAAAAATCCTAGATACATGACAATTGTTAATGGAAAAGGATATGTTACGAATTGGGGAGAAACACAATGGGGAAATGATATAGATGATGATTATGTAACAGTTATTAACTTAAACACATTAGAAGTTGATTCTAAAATAGATGTAGCCATTGGTCCTGAACAAATATTAAATAAGAACAATAAATTATATATTTCACATAAAGGAGCTTATGGTTCAAACAATATTGTTTCTGTAGTAGATTTAAATGCTAATAATAGTATTTCAACGATTACTGTTGATGATAATCCTGATGAAATGGTTTTTGACAATGCAGGTAATTTAATTGTTTTATCGGAAGGTAATACAATTTTTGATACAAACTGGAATGTTGTTGATAAAACAACATCTGCTATTTCTTTTATTGATTTATCAAGTAATACTATTTCTAAGAAATTAGAATTTCCTTCAATGGAAAGTGCTGCTCTTATGACTTATCAAAATGGAAAAGTATATTATTACAAAGGAGCAGATAGTAAAGTATATACAATTGATGAAAGTGCTACAGTTTTAGCAACCGAAGGTATAGATGTAGGAGGTATTTATGGAATGAATGTTAGAGATAATAATCTTTTTACTGTTAGTTACGAGTTTTCTACAACTACAACTTTATCTAAATTTAAAGTTCATGATTTAAATACAAAGTCAGAAGTTTATACTTCTTTAGTAGGTATTGGAGCTTCAAAAATATATTTTAATAACTAATAGTAGCCCCCGTTTGTAAAGCTATTTTAAAATGGCGTTACAATGTTAGGTAAACCCATTTACAAAAATGTAAATGGGTTTATTTTTTTATAAAAATTTATTTTTTATTTCTTCGGATGGAATTGCGCAATGATCACTTTTACCAAACCATTTGTATCTGTTTTTTGCAATAAAATCATAAACAATATCTCTAATACTTTCTGGAAAAAAGTCTAAAATCAAAATTAATTTCCAAAGTCCACCAAACTCTTTAGCTATTTTTAAAGCAGCAGTTGATTTTATATAATAAGCAACATTAGGTTCGTACAAAATTATAGCATCTATTTTAGAAGTATCAATACCCAAATGATTCGTTATTTTTGTACCAATATCAGTTTGTAAAGAAGCAAATACAAATTGATTTTTTTTATCATAATGTATAATTTTTTGTACACTATTATTGCAAAAATTACACACTCCGTCAAATAAAATTATTTTCTTATCCTTTGGTAAATCAACCATTCATCTTGTTTTATAAAAAATAAAACAAAAATATATATAAATAGTGTAACATTATTAAATAACAAGCGTCTAGTAAGAAAGTAAGTAAATATTTTAGTGAAAATAAATATTTATTTTTGATTAAAAACTAACTAAATACTATGATTCGAATAGAAAACCTACATAAATCTTATCCTATCGGAAAAGATAAACTTCATGTTTTAAAAGGCTTAGATTTACATATTAAAGAAGGTGAATTTGTATCTATTATGGGGTCGTCAGGTTCTGGTAAATCAACTTTATTAAATATTGTAGGTTTGTTAGATACGCATGATGAAGGTAACTATTATTTAAACGGACAATTAATAGAAAACTTAAACGAAAAGAAAGCTGCGGTATTACGTAATAAATTTTTAGGATTTATTTTTCAGTCGTTTAATTTAATATCATACAAAACAGCTTTAGAAAACGTTGCGTTACCATTATATTATAAAGGTGTTGCCAGAAAAGAACGATTAGAAATTGCTTTAAATTATTTAGAAAAAGTAGGTTTAAAACAATGGGCACATCATTTACCAAACGAACTTTCGGGAGGGCAAAAACAACGTGTGGCAATTGCCAGAGCATTGGCAACAAAACCAAAAGTAGTTTTAGCTGATGAGCCAACAGGAGCTTTAGATTCATCTACAACCGATTCTGTAATGGATTTATTACAAGAAATTAATGATGAAGGAATGACGGTTTTTGTAATTACTCATGAAGAAGAAGTTGCAGAACAAACTAGTAGAATTGTGCGTCTTAAAGACGGTATTATTATTAGCGATGAATACACCAACGCAAAAGCAGTTTAATTATGTTTGATATTGATAGTTGGCGAGAAATTTTTCAAAGTATAAGTAAAAACAAGTTAAGATCTATATTATCTGGTTTTACAGTTGCTTTTGCTATTTTACTTTTTACCTTACTTTTTGGTATTGGTAACGGACTTCAAAATACATTTAAAGAACAGTTTGCATCAGATGCAATTAACTCGATTTACATAAGTTCTAACCGAACAACAAAAGCATATAAAGGGCATCAAATTGGACGTAGAATTCAATTTAAAAATGATGACCTTGAATTTTTAAAAGAAAAATATGCGAGTAAAATTCAAATGATAAGTCCGCGTATTCAAAGAAGCGCAAAAGTTGTATATAAAACCGAAGAAGATAATTATACAACTCGTGGTGTATATCCTAAATACGATATTTTAGAATCTGCAAAAATAACAGAAGGTAGATTTTTAAATGTTAGAGATTTAAAAGAAAAAGCCAAAGTAGTAGTTATTGGTCGTATGGTTGAAAAAGATTTATTTGGTCAAATAAGTGCTTTTGGTAAACAACTAAACATTGGAGGAATAATCTATAAAATTATTGGGGTTTTTTCTGATCCAGGAGGCGATAGTGACGAGCGTTATATTTATATGCCGTTTACCACGATGCAACAAATTTATGGTAACAATGATCATATTGGTGATTTTGGTTTAACATACAATCCAAAATTAAGTGTTGACGAAGCTATTTCGTTTGGAAACCAAATGCGAAGAGAATTAAAAAAGAAGCACGAAGTTGATCCGAACGATCAAAGGGGAATTAGAATAAACAATTACGCTTCAGATAATAAAGAAGTATCAAGCATGATGGTAGGATTAAGTATTTTAATTTTAATTATCGGTTTAGGTACTTTAATTGCTGGTATTGTAGGTATTAGTAATATTATGGTGTATGTAGTAAAAGAACGCACCAAAGAATTAGGAATTAGAAAAGCTATTGGAGCCAGACCAAAATCTATCATTTCAATGATAATGTTAGAATCTATTTTAATAACCGCATTGGCAGGATATTTAGGTCTTATTATTGGGGTAGGTATTTTAAAAATAGCAGGTCCAAGTTTAGAGAAGTTTTTTATACTAAATCCTGGAGTTTCAACTCCAGTAGTAGTAGGAGCAACAATAACTTTGATTATAGCAGGAATGATTGCGGGGTATTTACCAGCAAAAAGAGCAGCACAAATTAAACCAATAGTAGCCTTAAGAGCAGATTAATTATGAAGTTTTTATTTGATAAAGATGTATGGCAAGAAATTTACGAAAGTATTCGTAAAAACAAAAGCAGAACTGCAATTACAATTTTTGGAGCATTTTGGGGTATTTTACTTTTAGTAGGATTATTAGGTGCAGCCAAAGGAATTGAAAACGGATTTAACAGTATGTTTGGTGATTTTGCTACCAACAGTGTATTTATGGCTGGTGGTAGAACATCAAAAGCTTTTAAAGGTTTTCAAGAAGGTAGGCAAATAGAATTAACTACTGGCGACGTTGAGAAAATAAAAAGCGAGGTTAAAGGTGTTGAATTTGTAGTGCCAAGAAATGCTACTGGAGGATTGGTAGTAAATGGTATAAAAACAGCAAATCTTACTATTTTTGGAGACTATCCGTTGTTAGATAAAGTACAAAAGAAAAATTTAATTGAAGGACGTTTTATCAATCAGAATGATATTAACGAAAACAAAAAAGTATGTGTTATTAGTGATGATGTTTACGAGCAACTATACGATAAAGACGAAGAAGTTTTAGGTAAGTATTTAAAAATAAATAACATTAGTTATAAAGTTATTGGAGTATATAAACCAGGTAGAATAGGTGGTGGTGGTAACACTGTACACATTCCGTTTAGTACTTTTAAACTAGTTTACAATTCAGGAAACAAGTTTCAATGGATGATGGTAACTGGTAAAGTAGGTTTTGATATAGAACAGGTTGAAGCTGATATAAAAGTATTACTAAAAAATATTCATAAAATTCATCCTGATGATAACAGAGCTTTTAATGGATTTAACTTAGGTAAAGAAATAGCCAAAGTAACAGGGTTTTTAACAGGAATGCAGTTTTTAACTTGGTTTGTAGGTATTGCTACCTTAATTGCAGGAGTATTTGCCATTGGTAATATTTTATTAATTACCGTAAAAGAACGAACAAAAGAAATAGGTATAAGAAGAGCGTTAGGTGCAACACCAATAAAAATACGTCAACAAATTATATTAGAGTCAATTTTCTTAACACTTTTAGCAGGTTCGTTAGGAATTATAGCTGGAGGTTTAATTTTAATGATGATTGATGCAGCAGACATTTTAACAAATCCAACAGTAGATATACCAATTGTATTAATAGCTTATGCCGTTTTAATATTTTTAGGTACATTAATAGGATTTATACCCGCATACATGGCTACCATTATACAGCCAATAGAAGCATTAAGAGAAGAATAAAAAAAATCAATTAACAAGAATATAAATAGATAAAAATGAAAAAAGCAATCATCTTTGGCGGAATAGCGTTAGCATTAATAGCAGTGTTAATATGGTTTGGAAAAAAGAACAGCGCTTCACCAATTGAATATAAAACAGAAAAAGCTTTTAAGACTACTATAGTTAAAAAAAGTGTTGCTACTGGTAAAGTTGTTCCTTTAGAAGAAGTTGAAATTAAACCTCAAATTGCTGGTATTATTGATAAAATAGCAGTTGAAGAAGGAGCTATTGTAAAAGCAGGAGATTTAATTGCAACGGTAAGAGTTGTACCTAACGTAGCTTCTTTAAATAGAGCAAACGGTGTAGTTAAAAATGCAAAATTATCTTTTAATAATGCTAAAACACAGTTTGAAAGAAATAAAAAATTATTTGACAAAGGAGTTATCTCTCGTCAAGAATTTGAAAACTCTGAATTAGGTTACAATAATTCAAGACAAAACTTAGCCAACGCACAATCTGATATGGATATCATTAAAAGAGGTACTACATCAGGTTTAGGAAACGCTGCAAATACAAGTATTAGAGCGACTACTTCAGGTATGATTGTTGAAATTCCTGTTAAAAAAGGATATCAAGTAACACAAACCAACGATTTTAACGCAGGTACTACAATTGCTCGTATTGCAGATATGACTAAAATGATTTTTGAAGGTCAGGTAGATGAATCAGAAGTTGGTAAATTAGTAAAAGGAACAAAAATTGAAGTAGCTTTAGGTGCTATTGAAGAGAAAAAATTCCCAGCAGTTTTAAACTTTATTGCTCCTAAAGGAACAGACGAAGGTGGTGCTGTGCAATTTAAAATTAAAGCAGATGTTACTTTAGATGATTCTCATTTTATTAGAGCGGGTTATAGCGCAAATGCCGAAATAGTTTTAGCACAGAAAGATAGTGTTTTATCAATAAAAGAAGCATTATTACAATTTGATAGAAAAACAGAAAAGCCTTATGTTGAAATTAAAACAGGCGATCAAAAGTTTGAAAGAAAAGATATTAAATTAGGAATTTCAGACGGTGTAAACGTAGAAATTTTAGAAGGAGTTACTGCTACCGATGAAATTAAAATTTGGAACAAAGTTTCTAAAGAAGGTGATAATAATGGAGGATTGAAAAAATAATCATTTTATCATTACTATATAAAAAAAGCAACTCATTATGAGTTGCTTTTTTAGTACTAGGCACTACCCTACTTAATATTAAATATCAATTTTTTAACAGCTTTATATTTACACTAATTTCTTAGCATTTTTTACTTTTTGTTTGGTAAGTGCAAGGTCAATTACCTCGTGCATTTCAGTTACATAATGAAACTTTAATCCTTTTAAGTAACTTTCTTTTATCTCTTCGATGTCCTTTTTATTATCGGCACACAAAATAAGCTCTTTAATATTAGCACGTTTTGCTGCTAATATTTTTTCTTTAATTCCACCTACTGGCAATACTTTTCCACGCAAGGTAATTTCACCTGTCATGGCCAATTTATTTTTCACTTTACGTTGTGTAAATACCGATACTAACGAAGTTAACATGGTAATACCCGCACTAGGCCCATCTTTTGGCGTTGCGCCTTCTGGTACGTGAATATGTACATCGTATTTTTCTAAAATTTCTGGATTAATACCAAATTCTTCAGTGTTTGCTTTGATGTATTTCATTGCAATGGTAGAAGATTCTTTCATCACCTTACCTAAATTACCCGTAATAGAAAGGTTTCCTTTTCCTTTAGATAAAATAGATTCGATAAATAAAATATCACCACCAACGCTTGTCCAAGCCAATCCTGTAACTACACCAGCAACATCGTTGTTTTCATATTTATCGCGCTCTAAACGTGCAGGCCCTAAAATAGTTTCAATGTCTTCGTTAGTTAAAGCAATGTTGTACTCCTCTTCCATCGCGATAGATTTTGCAGCAAAACGCACCACTTTGGCTACTTGTTTTTCTAAACCACGAACTCCGGATTCACGCGTGTACCCTTCAACAATTTTTTCTAATTGTTTTTTGGCAACTGTTAAATGCTCTGTTGTTAAACCGTGTTCTTTTAATTGCTTTGGAAATAAGTATTTTTTAGCAATTTCTACCTTTTCTTCAATCGTATAACCTGTTACATTAATCAGTTCCATACGATCGCGTAATGCCCAAGGAATTTGCCCTAAATTGTTAGCTGTAGCTATAAAAAGTACTTTTGATAAATCATATCCTACTTCTAAATAATTATCATAAAACTCCGTATTTTGTTCAGGATCTAATACTTCTAACATAGCTGAAGAAGGATCTCCTTGATGACTTTGACTTAATTTATCAATTTCATCTAATACAAAAACTGGATTTGACGTTTCTGCTTTTTTAATATTCTGAATTAAACGCCCTGGCATTGCTCCGATATATGTTTTACGGTGCCCACGAATTTCAGCTTCATCACGTAAACCACCTAACGACATACGTACATATTTACGTCCTAAAGCTTCGGCAACCGATTTACCTAATGATGTTTTACCAACACCTGGAGGTCCGTATAAACAGATAATTGGCGATTTCATATCACCTCTTAATTTTAAAACAGCTAAATGTTCTATAATTCTATCTTTTACCTTTTCTAATCCAAAATGATCTCTGTCTAATATTTTTTGCGCTTTCTTTAAGTCAAATTTATCTTCAGAATACACATTCCAAGGTAACTCTAACATTAACTCTAAATAGTTACGCTGCACACCGTATTCTGCCATTTGCGGATTCATACGTTTTAAACGACCTAATTCCTTTTCAAATGTTTCGGCAACTTCTTTATTCCATTTTTTAGTTTTAGCTTTGATTCTCATCTCATCTAATTCCTGATCATGAGAAACACCACCTAATTCGTCTTGAATGGTTTTTAATTGCTGATGTAAATAATATTCGCGTTGTTGCTTATCTAAATCAGAACGTGTTTTAGACTGAATATCATTACGCAATTGTAATTTTTGAAGTTCTTTATTTAAGTTTTTTAACGTTAAAAGTGCACGTTCTTTTAAACTATCTTTTTCTAGTAAAACTTGTTTTTTAGTAACACTCAACTCCATATTTGACGAAATAAAATTCACCAAAAACGAATTAGATTGAATGTTTTTAATTGCAAAAGAAGCTTCAGAAGGCAACATTGGGTTTTCTTTAATAACCTCTAAAGCTAATTCTTTAACAGATTCTATAATTGCATCAAATTCTTTTTGATCATCAACCTCTCTGTCATCTATTGCTTCATGAACTTTAGCTTTTAAATACGGTTCTTCTTGCGTAATTTCATCAATTTCAAAACGCTTTTTTCCTTGAATGATAACGGTTGTATTACCATCAGGCATTTTTAAAACACGTAAAATTTGCGCTACAACTCCTGTTTTATGAATATCATTTAACCCAGGATTTTCTACATCACTATTTTTTTGAGCAACTACTCCAACTACTTTATCGCCCTTATTGGCATCTTTTATTAACTGAATAGATTTATCTCTACCCGCAGTAATAGGTATTACAACACCCGGAAATAAAACCGTGTTTCTTAAAGGTAAAATTGGCAATTCTGTAGGTACTTCCTCTTTATTTATCAACTCTTCGTCTTCAGGAGTTAATAACGGAATTAATTCTGAATCTTCATTAAAAGCATCTTGAAGCGACAAATTGTCTAAATGTATTATTTTTGATTTGCTCATATCTTGTATATATGTCATAGTGACATTTTTATACTATTTTAAATAATATAAAATGCACTTGTTGAATTGTAAAAACTTAATAAACAGTAAAATAAAACAAAAAATATTATTTTACAGACTATATAAGTCAATTGTTGTGCCAAGTAAATTTTATTTAACTTGTAACTAATTATTAAGTCAATCGTCTTATTATTATATTTTACAAAAAAAGCTTTAAAAACAATGAAAACGAAACTACTTTACATTTTTACTATTTTACTTTTAATAAATTGTACTTCTGATAAAAATTCTGATGAGTTTATAAAAAAAGCTACAGGTCGTTATTTTTTTAATGCAGATGAAGTTATAAACGTAAATTTTAACGAAGGTAAATTGCTATTAACTTGGCGAAATAAAAATTTAGCACCTTTAAAAGTTAACGATAGTACGTTTTATGTTAGAGAATTAAATGAGAAATTAATTTTTAACACTTCTAAAAATAAAATTGAACTCGCTAAAAAAAGAGAGCATAAAGATGAAATTTTTGTTTTTAATAAATTAAAAGAAGGTGAAAAAACTCCGAGTGAATATCTTTTAGATAATAACTATACTGCCGCTTTAAATGGTTATAAATTAATCAGAAAAAAAGACAGTTTAAGCCCTATTATAAGAGAAAACACTTTAAATAGTTTAGGTTATCGATATTTAAGAGCTAAACAATACGAAAAAGCAATTGCTGTTTTTAAAATAAATATTGAATTATATCCAAAAAGTTCTAATACTTACGATAGTACAGGCGATGCATATTTAAAAACAAAAGATACTGTAAGTGCCATAACTTACTACCAAAAAGCATTGGCTATTAATCCTGAAAACAGAAGTGCTAAAAGAACTTTAACTAAGCTTACCAAACAGTAATAAAATTAATGGAACATTTAAAATATCCGATAGGAAAACCCAATATTCCTACTGAAATTTCATCAGAAAAAATAAATGAATGGATTGCTATTTTAGAAGAATTCCCTGCTGAATTAGAAACTTTGGTTAAAAATTTATCAGAAAAACAATTAAATACTCCATATAGAGATGGTGGTTGGTCTGTAAAACAAGTGATACATCATTGTGCAGATAGTCATCATAATTCTTACACGCGCTTTAAATGGGCTTTAACGGAAGATAAACCAGTAATTAAAGCTTATTATGAAGATCGTTGGGCAGCATTATTTGATTCTAAGTCTGCGCCCATCAGCTTATCATTAAATGCCTTAAAAGCGTTACACGCCAAATGGGTGTATCTTTTAAAGGGCTTAAATTCAACTGATTTAAACAAGGTTTTCATTCATCCCGAAGGAAACGAAGAAATTAGTTTAAAAGAAAATATAGGCATTTATGCTTGGCATTGTAAGCATCATTATGCGCATATTAATCAGTTACTTTTAAAAAATTCTTGGAAATAATACAAAATGCGTATTTTTACCTAAAATAATAAAGTGCTATTTATTATTTAAGTTCAGATAAAATATTGGAAGATGATACGAAACTATAGAAATGAAAAGTGGAAAGAAATAGTATTTGACAATAAAATAGCTGAAAAAGAAAAGTTTAAAATATCTAATTACGGAAGGATTCTTAATTGTAAAAATGAGGAAGAATCTTTAGTAAATGAATATTTTATAAATGGTTATCAAAATTTACCTTTAAAACAACGTGTAAACGGAAAAAATACCAGTAGGTATGTTCATAAGTTGGTTGCAGAAGCTTTTTTAGAGCGTAAAGAAGATCAACTATATGTAATTCATTTAAATTACGATAAAAAAGATAATAGTGTTGAAAACCTTAAATGGGCTACAAAAAGGGAAAAAGAAGTACACCAGTACACCAATCCTGAATATGTAAATAAAGTTCATAAAGCCAGAACGTCTAAACTTACTGAAACCAAGGTTAAATTGCTTAAGCGAAAATTAAACGATCCTAACAGGAGAACACGTTTAAAAATGATAGCAAAACAATTTGGTGTTTCTGAAATGCAATTGCACAGAATTAAAACTGGTGAAAACTGGGGCTATGTTACCGAATATTAATTTACAGTAAAATTAATACCGCAATTGCAATAAAAACTACAATTTGCGCCCATTTTAGGAACACTCCTATTTGGGCGTTCTTTTTTATAGATGTTGAAATTGTTCCTGCCAAAATAGCAATTGTAGAAAATATTGTAAAAGAGGTTAAAATAAATAATCCTCCTAAAACGTAAAACTGAACTACCGTTGAAATAGTTTTTGAGAATAAAAACTGTGGAAAAAATGCTAAAAAGAAAATTGTTACTTTCGGGTTTAGAACATTCATCCAAAAACCTTTTTTAAATAATTCGAAAGTAGATTTTTTAACTACATTTTCTGTTGAAAAAGCAATTTTAGCATCACTTTTATATACTTGATATGCTATATAAAGCAAATACAAAGCGCCAAATAACTTAATTATAAAAAATAAATTCGGATTTTGTTTTATAATTCCTGATACCCCAAAAGCGACCAATGTTGTATGAATAATGCAGCCTGTCATTAATCCACCAACAGTTGCCAATCCATATTTTTTACCGTGTACAATACTTTGTGTTAGCACAAAAATATTATCGGGTCCAGGTGAAAAAGCTAAGGTAGCCGTGGCTAAAACAAAAGAAATTAGAATTTCGAACATTTTTTAACTTTCAGCTAAAATAGCTTTGTTAATTCTTTTTACCAAACTAGGGCCTTCATAAATAAAACCAGTGTAAACCTGTACTAAATCGGCTCCAGCATTTATTTTATCTAAAGCATCTTTTTCAGAGTGAATACCTCCTACTCCAATTATAGGAAATGCTTTGTTTGAGTTGTCTGCCAAGTACTTAATTACTTTTGTGCTTCTTTCTTTAACAGGTTGTCCGCTTACACCACCGTTTCCTATTTCTTGTAATCGTTCTTCAGAAGCTTTTAAATTATCTCTATTTACCGATGTATTTGAAGCAATTACTCCGTCTATTTTAGTATCGTCAACCAATTCAATAATTTCATCTAATTGTTGATTATTTAAATCTGGAGCAATTTTTAATAAAATTGGTTTTTGAATAGCTTCTTTGTTATTTAATTTCTGAACCTCAGTAATCAATTCTTTTAAATAATCAACATCATCTAACTTTGCATGACTTCCAACATTTGGACAACTTACATTCAGTACAAAATAATCTACATACGGATGCAAACCTTTAAAGCATTCTAAATAATCTTCGGTATAATTTTCGGGAGCTGTATCAGTATTTTTACCAATATTACCGCCAATAATAATTTTTCCTTTATTCTTTTTTAATTGTTCAATCGCAATTGCTAATCCCTCATTATTAAATCCCATTCTATTAATAATTCCCTGATCATCTTTTAAACGAAACAATCTTTTCTTCGGATTTCCTGCTTGTCCTCTCGGAGTTACAGTTCCTATTTCTACAAAACCAAATCCGAAATTTGCCAATTCATTATACAACACTGCATTTTTATCAAATCCAGCTGCCAAACCAACAGGGTTTTTAAAAGTTAGTCCGAATAAATTACGTTCTAATTTTTTATTATTTACTTGATACATTCCTCTAAATATTGAAGCCATAAAAGGAATTTTCGTCATAAACTTTACCAATGAAAAAGTAAAATAATGAATCTTTTCTGGATCAAAAAGAAAGAAAATCGGACGGATTAATATTTTATACATGCCTTTGTTTTTTTGTTGTGCTGAATTATTTCAGCAGCTCATAATTAACTTATCTTGATGTGATTCTGAAACAAGTCCAGAATGACGTAAAATTTCATAAAAAAAGCCCCAATAAAAATTGGAGCTTCTTAATTATCTTAAAACAGCTTCTAAATTCTTTTCGAATGTTTGCTGTAATTTTTGCATTATTTTATCAATCTGTTTATCTGCCAATGTTTTGTTTTCATCCTGAATTACAAAACTTACTGCGTATGATTTTTTACCCTCTGGCAATTTATCACCTTCATAAACATCAAACAAATCAACCTCTTTTAAAAGCTTCTTTTCTGATTGAAATGCTAAGTTGTATATTTCTTTAAATTCAACTTTATTATCTAATAACAAGGCTAAATCACGTTTTACTGATGGGAATTTTGCTAAATCAGTTACTTTAATGTTTTTCTTACCCACAAAATTTAAAATATTTTGCCAATTAAAATCAGCAAATAACACCTCTTGTTTTATAGAAAACTCTTTTAAAATGGCTCTTTTTACCACTCCAAATTCTACTAATTTAGTTTTACCTAAGCTTAATACAATTCCTTCAGAAAACACATCTGTTTTAATTGGTGATGTTTTTAATTTATCTAGCCCTAACCTACTTAATAAGCTTGTTACAATTCCTTTTAAATAAAAGAAATCAGAAGTTTTGTTAACTGTTTTCCAGCTATCTTTAGTTCTATTTCCTGTAACAAATAAGGTTAAATGCTTGTCTTCTTGATATCCGCTTTCGTATTTATGATATGTTTTACCAAATTCATAAAACTTTAAAGCATTGTTTTTTCTGTTGATGTTGTACGAAACCGATTCTAAACCACTAAATAATAACGATTGACGCATTACTTTTAAATCGTTACTTAACGGATTTAACATTTCTACGTTATTCGCCGGATTTAAATTATCAGACAAAGCAACATAATCTTCTTTGGTTAAAGAATTAGCCATTGTTTCATTAAACCCTAAAGAAGTTAACTGATTTGCAACAATGTTTTCTATTTTTACTTCTTTATCACTATCAAAAGAAATTGAAGTATTTAGTTTATGAGAAAACTCAATATTATTATAACCGTAAACTCTTAAAATCTCTTCAATAATATCAGCTTCTCTTTGAACATCTACTCTGTAAGATGGTACAACCAAACCTAAGCCAGCATCGGTAACACTGTTTATTTTAATTTCTAATGAAGCTAAAATATTTTTAATTGTTTCTTTCGGAATTTCTTGACCAATTAATTTATACGTGTTTTCAAAAGATAAAAACACTTCAAAATCTTCAATTTTTTCTGGATAAAAATCTAAAACATCTGAAGACATTTTTCCGCCAGCATATTTTTCAATTAATAAAGCAGCACGTTTAAGTGCATATTTCGTTAAATTAATATCGATTCCTCTTTCGAAACGGAAAGAAGCATCAGTATTTAACGCATGACGTTTTGCTGTTTTACGAACAGAAACTGGATTAAAATAAGCACTTTCTAAGAAAATAGCTGTTGTATGCTCTGTTACTCCAGATTTTAATCCGCCAAAAACTCCTCCAATACATAAAGGATTGTTATCAGCATCACAAATCATAATATCATCAGCAGCTAATGTTCTTTCTACTTCATCTAAAGTTGTAAATTTTGTACCCGCTTCTAACGTTTTTACAACTACTTTATTTCCTCGTATTTTATTTGCGTCAAAAGCGTGTAATGGTTGCCCTAATTCGTGTAAAACGTAATTTGTAATATCTACAATATTATTTTTAGGTACAATTCCTACCGCTTTTAATCTATTTTGAATCCACTCAGGAGATTCTTTTATTTCAATATCTGTAATTGTAATTCCGCTATAACGAGGCACTAAATTGTTATCTTCAATTTCGATATCAATTTTTTGAGTACGTTCATCTACATGAAAATCAGAAACAGAAGGAGATATTAATTCTAAATTTGTTCCTTGCTGAATTAATCCAGCACGTAAATCACGAGCAACTCCAAAGTGGCTCATTGCATCAGCACGATTTGGTGTTAAACCTATTTCAAAAACATAATCAGTTTCTATATTAAAAACGTCAGCACCTAAAGTTCCTGGAGCAATAGCATCGTCTAAAATCATAATTCCGTCATGACTTTTACCTAAACCTAACTCGTCTTCGGCACAAATCATTCCATGACTTTCTTCCCCTCTTATTTTACCTTTTTTTATTTTAAAGCCTTCGCCCTTATCATCATACAAAGTTGTACCCACAGTAGCAACAGGTACTTTTTGACCCGCATCAACATTAGGTGCACCACATACAATTTGAATCGGATTTCCATCACCTAAATCTACCGTAGTAACTTTAAGCTTATCTGCATTTGGGTGCTTAACACACGTTTTTACTTCACCAACTACAATTCCTTTTAAACTTCCTTTGATGCTTTCAACTTTTTCAATTCCTTCTACTTCAAGACCTAAATCTGTTAATAGTTCTCCTGTTTTTTCAGCTTCCCAGTCTGTTTGTAAAAATTGTCGTAACCAGTTGTATGATATCTTCATAATCAATCTCTAATTTAAGCCTGCAAATTTACGGAAAATAAAGGAAATACTATAAACCTTTCTACAGAGTGTTTTATACTGTTGATTATTAACTATTTGATAACATACTTCTTTATATTTAATTGTTTTTTTGCTAGCGTTTATAATTAACACAACAACAATTTACATGAAAAAAATTTTACCCTTCATTTTACTGATTGCATCGCTTTCGGTATTTTCTCAAGTACCATCATATTATAATGATGTTAACTTAAATCAAACTAGTACAGCTTTAAAAAATGCTTTAGCCACAAAAATTATAGCTACACATAACACAAACTTATCCTATACTCCTGGTGTTTGGGATGCTTTAAAACAATCTGATTTAGATCCTACAAACAATACAAAAGTTGTTTTAATATATGGATTTAGTGATTCTGATGGTAATTATGTTACCGACAAAACTCGTAGTAAAGATGCTAACGGAGGTTCTGCAGGAACACAATGGAACCGAGAGCACGTATATCCTAAATCATTAGGAAATCCTAATTTAGGAACTTCGGGTCCAGGAGCAGATGCACACCATATTAGACCTGCGGATATTTCTTTTAACGGACAACGAAGTAGTAAAAAATTTGCCACAGGAACTGGTAATGCAGGAGATTCTTCTGGTGGATGGTATCCTGGTGATGAATGGAAAGGAGATGTTGCACGTATGATGATGTACATGTATTTACGTTACGGAAACCAATGTTTGCCTAGTAATGTAGCGATTGGTACAGCCAGTTCTTCTGACAGCAATATGATTGAATTATTATTACAATGGAATGCCCAAGATCCTGTATCAGATTTCGAAAAACAACGCAATCCAATTATACAAGGTTTACAAGGAAATCGTAATCCTTTTATTGATAATCCAGCTTTTGCTACTAAAATTTGGGGTGGACCGCAAGCGGAAGACCTATTTGGAAACGGTAGTGGTGCTACTGACACAGAGGCTCCAACAACACCTTTAAATTTAATTGCTAGTAATATTACCGAAACTACCGTGAGTTTATCTTGGTCAAACTCAACAGATAATACTGGAGTTACAGGCTATGACATATTTAACGGCGTGAATAAATTAGCAACAGCAACTACTAATTTTTATATTTTAAACGGGCTAACAGCTGGTACTACTTATTCTTTTTTTGTAAAGGCTAAAGATGCCGCAAATAATGTTTCAACAGCTAGCAATACTATAAATGTAACAACAGCTTCAACTCCGTCATCAGGATTCGCAAATGATTTATTATTTTCAGAATATATTGAAGGTTCTTCTAATAATAAAGCTTTAGAAATCGCTAATTTTACAGGAAATGTTATTGATTTATCAGACTATTCAATAAAAAAAGCTTCTAACGGAGGTGGCTGGTCTAATACATTAGCTTTAAACGGAACTTTAAATAATGGTAATGTATATGTGATTGCAAACAGCAGTGCTTCATCAACAATAAAAAATAAAGCGCAAAAAACAGATACTAGTGTTTTATCTTTTAACGGTAATGATGCTATTGGTTTATTTAAAAATAATATACTTATCGATTTAATTGGAAATCCTAATAGTTCTACCAGTTTTGCTCAAGACAAAACTTTGCAAAGAAAATCGTCAATAAACAGCCCTAATACAACGTACACAACTTCAGAATGGAATATCCTTTCAAAAGATACTTTTAGCGGCTTAAGCGAACATACAATTGATGGAGGAACTCCTGTTGATACTACAGCTCCTACAACCCCGAGTAACTTAACGGTTTCAAATATCACTAAAACTTCAGCCAACTTAACTTGGTCTGCAGCTTCTGATGATACAGCCGTTACAGGTTACGAAATTTATAAAGGAATTACCAAAATAGCAACAGTTACCACAACTAATTATACCGTAACTAATTTAACCGCTTCAACAACTTATACTTTTTCTGTAAAAGCTAAAGATGCTGCAAATAATGTTTCAAACGCTAGTAACTCAACTACTGTAACCACTAAAGCAAACATAGTTACCTACTGTACTGCTAAAGGAAACAACGCTAGTTATGAGTTTATTGACTATGTTGCTATCGGTGGTATTGCTAATACTTCAACTTTTAATAATGGTTATGCCGATTTTACCTCTTTAACAGCTAATTTAACTTATGGAAATAATACAATTATTATAAGTGCAGGTTTTTCTGGGTCGTCATATACAGAATTCTGGAAAGTATGGATTGACTTTAACCAAAACGGAATTTTTGAAAGTAATGAAGAAGTTGTTAGTGGCTCTTCGTCTAGCTCTGCCAATTTATCTGCTAATTTTTCGGTGCCAACTGAGGCTTTAAATGGTAAAACAAGAATGCGTGTGGCTATGAAATGGGATGCTGCTCCTACCGCTTGTGAAACTTTTTCGTATGGTGAAGTAGAAGATTATTCAGTAAACATTGGTGCAAGCTCTAAAGGAATTTATACCAGTACAATTACTGCAGAAAAACTAGGAAATGAAACTACTATATTTAATGCAAATATTTCTCCAAATCCTACAGCTGATTTTATAAAAATTAAGATGACAGATAACAGAACTACAACTTTTAAAGTTTTTAATGTTATAGGTCAGGAAGTTTTAAAGGGTAACGTAAATCACTCAACAATTAATGTGGCTAATTTAAAAAACGGAATTTACCTTCTTGAAATTAATGATGGTCAACGTTCTTTTACCAAAAAATTCATAAAAAAATAAACTTTCCTTATCAACAAAACAAAAAAGGCAATTGTTAAACGATTGCCTTTTTTTGTTAAAATTAATTTTAAATCTCTATTGTTTTTTTTGATTCTTTTGATGAAAACACAAACGTATACAACCACATTAACGTAAATGTTGGTATTACATCTAACCCAGGCATAATTTCCTCAATAAAAGAAACAGCCGCTGCTATTTTACCTTTATTTCCTTTATACATTCTAGTCATTAAATATGCCGATGTTGGTGCCCAAACAATATCTATAAACTCACCTAAACCTGGTATTACATACGACACAAAACCTACTGCATCAAACAATAAACTCAATGCTAATTTTTTATACTTATTATCTTTATTCATTTATATTTTATTAATTCCGTTAAAACAGAAATCAAAATTCAAGCCAATAATTTAATTTTTAACTTTGTAAATTGATATGTTTGCTCTAAAATACTAAAAACGAATGATTTTTTCTGATTTTAAAAATCAAATAGAAATACTACAACAAAAACCTTTAGGAGGTTTAAACGCTCAGTTTAAACTAGCTCCTAAATTAAGAATGCAGTTTTCACAAGAATTAATTAACAGTAAAAATCCAAGAAAAGCAGCTGTTTTAGCCTTGTTTTATCCTGATAAAAACAATAATACACGTTTTTTATTAACTAAAAGAGCCAATTATAACGGTAAACATTCTGATCAAATTAGTTTTCCTGGTGGTAAAATAGATAAAGAAGATGCTAATTTTAAAACAACTGCCTTAAGGGAAACTTTTGAAGAAGTTGGTGTTCCTTCATCAGAAATAAAAATCATCCGTCAACTATCTGATTCTTACATCCCTCCTAGTAATTTCTTAGTTGCCCCTTTTATCGGGTTTTCACAAGAAAAACCCATTTTTAAACCTAATTACGAAGTTGCAAGTATTATTGAGGTTTTGGTAAGCGATTTATTAAACGATGCCAATTTAACATCAATAAATATGGAAACGTCTTACATGAAAAATATTGATGTACCTTGCTTTAAACTAAACGATTACATTGTTTGGGGAGCAACAGCAATGATGTTATCAGAAATTAAAGATTTATTTAAATAGTAATGTTTTCTATTTCTTTTGTAATTTAGCTTTTACACTAAAAAAACTAACAATCAAATGCCTTTATTTAAAAGGAATCCGTTCGGACATATTTTATTTATAAAACGCTTTTTAATTCAAGTTTTAGGAGCTATTTCTCACGGTCGCTATCGTAAATTTAATAACTTACAGATAGAAGGAATGGAGATACTTCGTAATCTTCCAGATAAAAATGTTTTATTCATTTCAAATCATCAAACTTATTTTGCTGATGTAGCTTCTATGTTTCATGTATTTAATGCCGCCTTAAAAGGACGTGATGATAATATTAGAAATGTAGGTTATTTATGGAATCCGAAATTAAACCTTTATTATATCGCAGCTGGCGAAACTATGCGTGCTGGTTTATTACCTAAAATATTTGCCTATGTAGGTTCTGTATCAGTAGAAAGAACTTGGAGAAGTGAAGGTAAAGATATTAAAAGACAAGTAAAAATGTCTGATATTTCTAACATTGGTAAAGCATTAGATGACGGTTGGGTAATTACTTTTCCGCAAGGAACCACTACGCCATTTAAACCTATTCGTCGTGGTACAGCGCATATTATAAAAACATACAATCCGGTTGTAGTGCCTATTGTTATTGATGGTTTTAGACGTTCTTTTGATAAAAAAGGATTATTGATAAAAAAACGAAATGTTTTACAATCAATGGTTATAAAAGAGCCTTTAAAGTTTGATACTGAAAATGATGATGTAGCTTGTATTGTTGAAAAAATTGAATATGCGATTGAACAACATCCTTCGTTTTTAAAGGTGCTAACACCAGAACAAATAAAAGAAGAACAAGAATATAGAGAAAAAAGACGTTTTTGGGGTTCAGAACATCAAAGTGAAGAATAAAAAAGAAATTATATATAATTATGGCAAAAAATAAATCAATTTTAAACGAGAAATCAATCGATTTCTTAGCTAAATATTTAAATAATGCTGCTCCTACCGGATACGAATGGGAAGGTCAAAAAATTTGGATGGATTATTTAAAACCTTATGTTGATGAATTTATTACCGATACTTACGGATCAGCAGTTGGAGTTATCAATCCTGATGCAAAGTATAAAGTAGTTATTGAAGGACATGCCGATGAAATTTCGTGGTATGTAAACTACATTTCTGATAACGGATTAATTTATGTTATTAGAAACGGAGGGTCTGATCATCAAATTGCTCCTAGTAAAATTGTAAATATTCATACTAAAAACGGAATTGTAAAAGGTGTTTTTGGTTGGCCAGCAATTCATACCAGAAATAAAGGTAAAGAAGAGGCTCCTAAACCAGATAATATTTTTATCGACACAGGTTGCGCTACCAAAGAAGAAGTTGAAAAATTAGGCGTTCATGTTGGTTGTGTAATTACGTACCCAGATGAGTTTCATATTTTAAATGGTGATAAATTTGTATGTCGCGCTTTAGACAACAGAATGGGCGGATTTATGATTGCTGAAGTTGCTCGTTTATTAAAAGAAAATAAAAAAGAATTACCTTTCGGATTATATATTACCAACTCTGTACAAGAAGAAATTGGTTTACGTGGTGCCGAAATGATAACACAAACCATAAAACCTAATGTAGCGATTGTTACAGACGTAACTCACGATACGACAACACCAATGATCGACAAGAAAAAAGAAGGTCTTTTAGAGCTTGGTAAAGGTCCCGTTATCGCTTATGCACCTGCAGTACAACAAAAATTACGTGATTTAATTATTGATGCTGCTGAGGCTAATGAAATTCCGTTTCAACGTTCGGCTTTATCAAGAGCTACAGGTACCGATACTGACGCTTTTGCTTACAGCAATGGTGGAGTTGCTTCTGCATTAATTTCTTTACCTTTACGTTACATGCACACTACTGTAGAAATGGTACACAGAGAAGATGTTGAAAATGTAATTAAAATGATTTACGAAAGTTTATTAAAAATAGAAAACGGAGAAGATTTTTCTTATTTTAAATAGACTCTATTTTATATATAAAAAAGCTCGAAAACATTATGTTTTCGAGCTTTTTTTATTAATTATAAATAAATGTATTTTACCTAAAACTTTACTTTTTCAGATTTTTCTGTTGCTGTTTTTCCTACGGATAACATATTTGCAAATAATTTATAGGCTCCAGAAACACCGGCTGGTAATTCTCTAAAAAAGCTTAAACCGGTATAAATATAATTTCCTTTACCATATTTAGCAATTAATAAACTTCCTTTTTTTAATGATTCTCCTTTATCTTTCATAGCTAAAATTGGCGTATATTCTTTACTCCATTTATTAGGAAAATACAACCCACGTTCTTGAACCCACCCTTTAAAATCAGCTTCAGTAACTTTATTCGGATAATTTAATATCGAATGATTTTTAGCTAACAAAGTAACCTTCGCATTTTCATCAGTAACTCTATCTCTCGATAATTTTAACTCAAACGGCGCTTTTACATCTACTCTTCTATTGGTATTGTATTGCACAATCATGTTTCCACCATTTTTTACAAATTCTAACAAATATTTTTGTTTAAATTGTAATTCTTGTAAAGTATTATAAGCTCTAATTCCTACTACAACAGCATCAAAACCCTGTAAATTTTTATCGTTAATATCTTTCGGATCAATTTCTATAACAGTATAACCTATTTGACGTAAACTCTCAGGAATTGCATCTCCAGAACCTTGAATATACGCAATGCGTTCTCCTTTTTTCTTAATATTTAAACGAACCAATTTTGCTTGCGATGGTAATAAAATAGATTGTTTTGGTATGTGGTTATAATTAATTTCCACTAATTCTTTTGTATATGTTTTTCCGTTAATGGTAGCAACAGATTTTAAAACTCCTTCTGATTGATTTTTAGGCGGAGTCACCTTAAAATCAACCACTTGTTTATCTCCTTTCTGTTCGATGATAAAACTTGCTTGTTTAGGAGATACTTCCCATCCGTTTGGAACTTGTAATGCAACTGATCCACTTACATTTTTAGCGCCTGAACGAACCTCTAAAGCTACATTTTGAGTAACATCATCAGAAAAAATAATTATTTTGCTTTTTAGCTTTGTAGTTATTTTTGGCAGCACTTCAAAAGGTTCATAAATTTCTCCTTTATCACGTTTAGAATATCTGTAAACAACCGGAATTGTAAAAGAAATAGGCGCTTTACCAATTACTAAATTATATTGTACATTAATTGGTCTTGCACTTTCTGGATTTCCAATTAACTTTTTATTATCAACAGTGTACATTCCTAAATCCCATGGTTTATTTAACCAATAAGGCGATGAATAATCACTGTTATTTAAAGTAATATTTTCTTTAAAATTTCGCTTGGTATTTGGTGCTAAATCTAATTCTTTTAAAATAGTTTTTTTAGAAGGAAACACGGTAATAGATGATAATTCTATTGATTGATTAGCTCTATTTAAAACCTCAAAATTCACATCAAAAGTACTATTTGGTGTAGTGCTTGATGCGCTTGCTGATGCTTCTAAATACAAACCTGCACAAGCTTTTATAATTTCTTTAAGCTCTTTTGTTTTTATCTTTCTCCAATGTGCGTCTTTTAAATTTTTAACTAATTTATAAGCTTTCATTAATTCAGGAAGATGTTTTGATGGATTTACAAAATCAAAATTTTGTTCAATTCCATATAAAATATCACCAATTTCGCCACCACCTTCTACTCTATTCCATGTTGTATTAATTCCTGAAAAAATATCATTTTTATCTTTCGGAAAATCTCCTTTTAAAAACTCTACATATTCAGTTTGACTTCCACGTGTTGTTAAACGCCCAAAACCTTGACATAAATGTTGGCTACTTGCCATAGAAGCAACTTCGTTATTAGACAAGCCTTTTAACGGATAATACGCTCCAACATCAAAACTTAACATTTTGCTTTTATCTGCTTTTTTAAATTTTTCTTGACTACCATAAAACCACCATGAGGTGTTAAAAAACAACCGTTGTGGTTGCCAAACTTCAGTATTTTTAAGCTGATTTGAAAACTTCGTTTTATCATTTGCTAAATCAAAAGCTTCAACACTTAACATTGCTGATGATGTGTGATGACCATGTGTGGTACCTGGAGTTCGATGATTAAAACGATTAATAATTACATCTGGCTTAAAGGTACGAATTGCCCAAACTACATCGGATAACACCTTCTCTTTATTCCAAATTTTTAAAGTTTCATCAGGGTGCTTAGAATACCCAAAATCATTTGCTCTCGAAAAACGTTGTTCTCCACCGTCCACTCTTCTAGCAGCCAATAATTCTTGCGTACGAATTACGCCTAACAGTTCGCGCATTTCTGGACCAATTAAATTCTGACCTCCATCACCACGTGTTAATGACAAATAACCTGTTCTTGCTTTTTCGTGATTTGATAAATACGCAATTAATCGTGTATTTTCATCATCAGGGTGTGCTGCAATGTACAATGCTGATCCTAAAAAATTTAGTTTTTGAATTTTCTCGTAAACTTGATTAGAAGTTAGCTTTTGAGGTTTTTGTGCAATTATTGATACTGAAATCAATAAAAAAGAAAGGCTTAACAGCGTTTTTTTGTACATTTTTAATAATTTGAATGATAAAAGAATCGTAAACCTAAACTTTTTTCAGGTTCTTATTAATGATATAATTTTATAAAATTCTGAAATAAATTCAAAATCATATAAAACTAATATTATAACAAACAAATGTACTTTTTTTACTTGTAGATTTTATCAAATTAACAAAACACTAACATAATTTATGCTAAAAAATACTCGTCTTTAAAACCAATTAAGTATAATTTATCTTGCGCACGTGTAACCGCTGTATACAACCAACGCAAATATTCTACACTTGGCCCGTCAGGTAAATAAGGTTGCTCTATAAAAACAGTTTTCCATTGCCCTCCTTGAGATTTATGACAGGTCATAGCATACGAGAATTTTACTTGCAATGCATTAAAATATTTATTCTTTTTAACGCCCATAAACTGTTTGTACTTTGATTTTTCATCAGCAAAATCTTCTTTAACAGCTTCGTATAGTTTATTTGATTCTTCGTAGGTTAAAGACGGGCTTTCACTAGAAAGTGTATCTAACAATAATACTGTTTCAAAGGGATTCATATCTGGATAATCAATCATACGAACTTCAACTTCGGCAAACTTAAATCCGTATAATTCTTTAATCGAATTAATTCGCATTACCTCACAAATATCTCCGTTGGCTATAAAGCCTGCGGATGAAGAATCTTTTAACCAAAAATAATTATTTTTAACAACCATAACATAATCACCTGTAGAAATCTCATTTTCTTGCCCACGAATTTTTGTTCTAATTTGGTCGTTGTACTGATTTGCTCTTTTGTTAGATCGTACAATAAAAGCTGTTTCCTCTACACCAATATCTCCATCATACGCCGATGTTATGGCATCTTGTATATCGTAACCATCTTCTAATCGAATAATATCTGGGTAATTTACATCAAACTGAAAATCGTAAATATCACTTTGTATCAGTAATCTTAAATCAGTTGCATTGGCTAAAATTCCTGAATTTTGCTGCTGACGTACTACTTCATCTAACTCAATTTCAGTTACTTCTTTATTAAAATCAAAAGAAAGTGTATTTGCTTCTAAAGCAGGACTCATGGTTAATTTTACGGGCGGTAATTGCGCGGTATCACCAATAAAAACAATTTTACAATTTTTACCTGAATATACATATTGGATTAAATCATCTAATAAAGAACCATTTTCAAATAATTTTGAATTTTGACGCGCATCTGATATCATCGAAGCTTCATCAACAATAAAAATAGTATTCGTATGCTTATTAGGTTGCATTACAAAACTCACTCCTCCATTTCCTTGCTTTTTAGGGAAATAAATTTTTTTATGTATCGTAAAAGCTTGTTTTTTTGAATAACCAGAAATTACTTTTGCCGCTCGCCCTGTGGGCGCTAAAAGCACAGCTTTCTGTCCTGTTTTCCATAAACTATTAACAACTGTACTAATTATAGTTGTTTTACCTGTACCAGCATATCCTTTTAACAAAAATAAGGCATCATTATTGTTGTTAAATATAAAATGAGTTAACTGATCTAGCAACTCACTTTGTTTTTGAGTGGGTTGGTATGGAAACTTTTGAATGATTTCTTTATAAAAAGTAGGGGCAGATTTTATCATATTCTAAATAATTATCAAAGATATATCTATTTATACAGAAATATTTTTATGATTGAAAAAAAATTGTAGATTTGCGAATATCATATATTAAAAACAAAAAAAATGAATTTATTATTAATGATTTTAGCAGCCGTTGTAGTTGCAATTCTATTAGCTGTACTTATTGTTAAATTTGTACCATTGAAAATGAGATGGTTAATCTCTATATTACTTTTAGCAGCCACTGCTTTTTTAGCATATAAAATATACGGAGGTATTATGGAACCTATTCATTTTGCTAAAGAAAAAGAAGTACGATACGCTAAGGTTATTAAGAATTTAAAGTTAATTCGTGATGCCGAAGTTAAATATAAAGAAGTTTATAGAACTTACACAAACAGTAAAGACTCTTTAATCAACTTTATTGAAAATGGTCAATTAGCTTTAGTTGAAACTAAAAACGTTGAAGAAGAAGTTGATAGAGGTGGTGGAATTATGATTAAAGTTTCTAGAAAACAAATTGATACCATTGGTTACGAACCAGTTGCTAAATATTTTAACGGAAAAGATTATAAAGGAATGTTTAATGTTCCTGGAACTGACAAACAATTTGAATTAGCTACTGGTAAAGTTGAAAAAGTTGCCGGATTATTAGTTCCTGTATTTGAAGTTAAAACTGATAAAACTTCTATTTTAAAAGGATTGAGTACTTCTTTAGTAAAACAAGAATTAGAAGCTTTAGAAACAGACCAAATTAAAGGAGCTTTTGTTTCTGTTGGTTCTTTAAATGAAGTTACTACAGGTGGTAACTGGCCTCCTTCTTATGATAAAGGTGAAGCTCTTGATAAAAAAGACTAAAAAAAGTAGCGCTAATGCGCAAAATAAAAATCTATCCATCCAATTTAGTTTGGATGGATTTTCTTTTTGTATAACTAATTCTGTTACAAAGGAACCGCTTTTATTTACACAATATATTTTTGAAGAACCTTTAAGTGCTCCTGAGTTTTTATTAGAAAAAATAATATCCGTTTTTGCTACTGATAAAGATTTACAACAAGATTTTACAACTGTTTTTGCAATACATCAAAACAATTTATCTACGTTAGTACCTAACGAATTCTTTAATAGAAATAGTTTAGATTCTTATTTAAAATATACTGTTAAAACATTATTTACTGATTTTATTACCTATGACACCTTAGATGATGCAAAAATCAGTAATGTTTATATTCCGTATGTAAACATCAATAATTATTTATTTCAAAATTTTGGAGAATTTGAATACAAACATCATTCAAGTATTTTAATTGATAAATTACTCCACTTTTCGAAAGAAAATTCTGAAAAACAGTTTTTTGTAAACACATCTTCTAACCAATTAGATATTGTTGTTTGTAAACAAGACAATTTAATTTTATACAATTCGTTTTCTTTTATAACAAAAGAAGATTTTATTTATTATATATTATTTACTGCCGAACAATTACAAATGGATCCAGATAAGTTTCAATTAACACTTATTGGCGACATTGATAAAACATCTGAACTTTATAAAATAACGTATAATTACGTACGAAATGTTCATTTTTTTAAACCTATTTCAAACTTTTTTACTGATAGTGAAGAGTTTTTAAATCATTCTAATTTTATCTTAGCATCCTAATGAGAATTATTTCAGGAAAACATAAAAGCAAACGAATTTCAGCACCCAAAAAGCTCCCGGTTAGACCCACAACTGATATGGCTAAAGAATCGTTATTTAACATACTTAATAACACCTATTACTTTGAAAATATTAGTGTTTTAGATCTTTTTGCAGGTACGGGTAACATTAGTTATGAGTTTGCCTCTCGAGGCACTGAAAACATACATGCTGTGGATGCTCATTTTGGATGTATTAAATTTATTAATGAAACAGCAAAACAACTAGACTTAAACATTGATACTTTTAAAAGTGATGTGTATAAATTTTTAGAAAAAACATCTTTAAAATCGGATGTGATTTTTGCAGACCCTCCTTATGATTTTGAAGAAGATCAGTTTTTAAAAATTGCCGATTTTGTTTTTAATCGTGAACTTTTAAATGAAGATGGTGTTTTAATTATTGAACACTCTAAACATACCGATTTAACTAAACATCCAAACCATAGTTACGATAAACGTTACGGCGGTAATGTGTTTAGCTTTTTTGAAATAGAAGTTAACGAATAATTTTAGTTATAAAAAAAAGGGAAGTTTTTTAAACTTCCCTTTTTTTTATAACTAAAATTTCTAATCCTAATTTCTTCCCTACTTTTATCATAAATTGATAAGAAGCTGCATGCTCATTGGGTATAATCCCTTCTAAAATAGCTTCTTTTATCGCTTCTTTTATCTGGCCGATTTCTCTACATGGAGTTAAATCAAAAGCCTTCATAATTTCTTCTCCTGTAATTGGTGGTTGAAAATTACGAACTTTATCGCGGGCTTCTACTTCTTTTATTTTTTCACGAACAAGTTCAAAATTTTTATGATAACGGTTAAACTTTTTAGGGTTTTTAGTGGTAATGTCCGCCTCGCATAATGTCATTAACGCATCTACATCATCACCAGCGTCAAAAACTAATCTACGTACAGCAGAATCTGTTACATCACTTGCCAAAACAATAGGTCTTGAACTTAACAGTACCATTTTTTGAACAAATTTCATTTTGTTATTCAATGGCATTTTTAAACGTTTAAAGAGTTTATATACCATTTTAGAACCTACAAATTCGTGCGCATGAAAGGTCCAACCTTGTTTTTTATGATACCGTTTTGTTGGTGCTTTTCCAATATCGTGCAATAAAGCTGCCCAACGCAACCAAACATCATCTGTATATTTTGCAATATTATCAACAACCTCTAAAGTATGATAAAAATTGTCTTTATGCTTTTGACCTTCAACTTCATCAACACCTTTTAAAGCTATTAATTCAGGAATAATTCGGTTTAATAAATTTGTTTTTTCTAATAGTAAAAAACCTACAGATGGAGTTTTAGAGCTTAAAATTTTATTCAACTCTACAACAATACGTTCTTTGGTAATAATATCAATCCTAGACGCATTTTTTAAAATAGATGTTAATGAAGTTTCTTCTATTTTAAAATTTAATTGTGATGCAAAACGAATAGCGCGCATCATACGCAACGGATCATCAGAATATGTAATATCCGGATTTAAAGGTGTTCTTATTATCTTAGCTTCTAAATCTGCTATTCCGTTAAAAGGATCTAACAATAATCCGAAGTTATCTTTATTTAAACTTAAAGCAAGGGCATTTATAGTAAAATCTCTTCTGTTTTGATCGTCTTGTAATGTACCTGATTCTACTTCAGGATTTCTACTATCTTCAGTATATGATTCTTTACGAGCGCCCACAAATTCTATTTCAACATCCTTATAACGCAACATGGCAGTTCCGTAAGTTTTAAAAACTTGTACTTTTGGTTTGTTAGGCAATAAAGAAGCTACTTTTTGCGCTAATTCTATTCCGCTACCTACAGCTACTACATCAATATCTTTTGCTGTACCTCTTTGTAAAATAAAATCGCGAACAAAGCCGCCAATTACATAACTTTCTAGTTGTAACTCTTCGGTTGCTTTACTTATATATTGAAATATTTCAGCAGAAATTGCTTCCTTAAAATATTGTGCTTGCATAAACTATTTTGTAATGATAAAACTACTTAAAAATATAAATAGATTATTTTTTATTATTAAAATATAAATATTTTGTACTCTGATAAAATGAACTTAATAAATCATCCATTTCTTTAGTTAACTCGTTATTTTCTTTACTGATATCTTTTAACGAATTACTTTTTAAATTTATTAATTGATATTTTTTATTGATAACAGTTTTATAATAATATAAAGAATCTTTTAAAATTCCTGAAGATGGTTCTCCTTTAATATTTTTATAAACAAATGAAAATCGTTTTGTTTTTAAGCTATCTAAAGCATTAATACCTAATGTGTAATTTGTGTGATTAATTTTTGCTAATGCCATTGTTGTAGGCACAACATCTACCAAATGTGCGTTTTGGTTAATCGTTTTTGGTTTAAATAATTTAGGTGCGTGAATAATAAACGGTACGTTATGTCTTAAAATCCCTAATTTATCTTCCGTTGGTTTTAAATGATTTATTTCATTCATTCCTCCTTGATGATCGCCAAAGAAAACAAAAATTGTATTGTCGTAATATCCTGATTTTTTTGCTTGCTTTAAAAACTCGTTGATATTAAAATCTAAATATCGCATCGCATTTAATTGTGCTAATGATCTAAATCCTGATTTTTTAAGTAAATTATCATCTAACTCTTTTAAAGGAGTATAATTTCCTTTTTTATCAGGAACTGTAAAAGGCATATGGTTTGTTGCCGTTTGTATATACGCTACAAAAGGTTTCTTTTTAGCGTGTAAATCTGCTAAAACTTTATCAGATTCTTTAAACAAATCGTAATCATCAATTCCCCAAACATCTGCCCTATTTTCTTCTTCATAACTTCCTTCTTCATAAATTTTTAAACCAGTAATATTAGCCTGAAAAACAGCTCTAATATTTGCCCAATTAGCACTTCCGCCTAAAAAATATAATTTTTCATAACCATTAAATTGATTAAACAATATTCGTTGATTAATAATCATGGGGTTTCTTGAAGCTGATTTAACATTATCAATATCCGGAAGCCCAGTTATACTAGCAAAAACACTACCTGCTGTTGTTGATTTATGTACGTAATGATTGGTAAAATTGATACTTTTATCAATTAAACTATCAATTACTGGTGTACTTTTTATAGGATTTCCATAATAACTTAAAGCGGCATTTCCTGTAGATTCTAACATTACAAAAACAACATTTGGTTTGTTATTTATTGTGTCGTTAAAAACCTTATCGCGTTTAAAATTTATGGTATCAGATTTTATACCTAAGTAATCATTTATAATTGGTAAATATTTTTTTGTTTCAGATAAACTATATCCTTCATTTCTAAATTTAAAACTATCAAAAAAGTATAAAACCGGATTTAAAGCAAACTGATTAACATTTTTATTTTTTGAAAAAAATGCTTGACTCCATCTTAATGGATAATGCTGAAAACTACTATAAATTCCGAAGCTTAAAATAAATAAAGTAAGTACTGAAAATATAATTTTTGTTTTTTTAACTGATGTAAAATCAGTTTTAGAAAACTTTTTATAAAGCCATTTATTATATTTTACAATTAAAAAGCATAAAAACAATAAAAATACTGCTCCTTTATAAACAGGATAACTTTCGACAAAAACTTGAGTTGATATTTTTAAATTTTCTAAAAAACGAAGTGCGCTTGCATTTACTCTTAATCCTAAATAACTATAATGACCAAAATCGAATAAATAAAAAAATAAAATTACGATGTACGCTACACTTGAGTATATACTATAAACTAATTGATATTTTTTTTTCTTGAAAAACCCTTTAATAAAAAGGTAAAGAAGAGCTAACGGAATAAAAGCTATAATGGCTAATTTTAAATCGAATCGAATCCCTAATAAAAAAGATTTTGTTAAATCTTCTGATTCTACAACTAAATCAGTTATAAAATAGCTATAAAAAGCCATTCTGAAAATAAAAATAAAAACAAATAAACTTAAAATATTTATATATAAAAATTTTAAATAATTCGGTATTTTATAACGCATAAAAAATAAGTTTACAAGTTGCAAAGGTAAGTTTCTCTTTTAAAAAGAACAATAAATACTTGTAATTAGAAATACTTTTATTCTCTAATAACAACAATAGTATTATCTTCTATTTTTAAAATAGTTGATGAATTAATATTTACTTTATCCTTATTTAAATCTACAATATAATCTACCTTTTTTAAAATAGATTCACTTATTTCCGAAAATGATGTAGGTGTTGGTTCTCCACTAATATTAGCAGATGTTGAAACTATTGGTTTTCCAAATTCTTTAATTAATTCAATACAAAAATCGTCTTCAGGAATTCGAATAGCAATCGTATTATCTATAGCAATTGTGTTTTTAGCTAAACCTTTAGGATTGTTATAAATAATAGTCGTTGGTTTTTTAGTTTCTTCTAATATTTCTAAAACTTTAAAAGGTATATTTTCTACATATTCTTTTAGCATGGTAATAGAAGCTACCAAAATAATGAGACTTTTAGATTCTTCTCTTTTTTTTAATTGATAAATTTTAGCTACTGCTTTTTCATTGGTAGCATCACAACCAATACCCCAAACGGTGTCTGTTGGATATAAAATTACTTTAGAGTCATTTAGATTTTTTACAACTTCTAAAATCATTATAGCTCATATTTATTGTTTAACCAATTTAACACATAATCTAGCTTTTCTTTTGGACATTGATCTAAGCTTTGCATATTTAAAAACAATTTATTTTCGCGTTTGGTAAACGTATTTAACTTATATTTTAACCATGCAAATGGCTTTTTATAATTTTGAAAATAAATTAACTGGTAATCATTTTTTAAAATTGCGGTTTTATTTCTTATCTCAATATGATTAGCTAAACCTTGTGCTGTGTATTGCTCTTTATTTCTAAATTTATGTGCTATATTTAAGAGTTCTACCGAGCGTTCTTCTTTAAAAAAATCTTTAAATGTTGATTTTCTTAACGGATAAGGAGTGTGATGAAATTTATAATATTTTTTAAAACCGACTAATTTCGCACTCTTTTCTTGTGCCTTTTTATGTCCTGCTTTTTGTTTTTTCTTTTCAGAATTAAACAGTCGTTTATAAAAAATATTTTCATTAAACTTTAACCATTTACCTCTAATTACAGGCTTATTATCAATAAAAAAGTCAGTGATTTTCACCTCTCTTACCAAAAACATATCATCATTAAAATAAATAAAATGTTCCGATAGATTAGGAATGTCGTATAATTTTGTTTCTATAGGACGACAATTAAATACAGGTAAAAAATTAGCATCCTCTTTAAAAATAGCTGGATGATTTACAATAAAAACATTATCATATTCACCCTCTTTTTTATTTTTTATAAAATTAGGAGTTTGATTATCTGTAACAATATAAATATTACGGATAAAAGACGCATATTTTAAAATTGAATTTACTGTAAACTTCACCTCTTCTACCTGATCAAACCTTGTTCTAAAACCTTTGTTTTTTACAATGTTTTTATCCTCTAAAAAAGGTAACATTTTTTGTTGATGAGCTTCATCATTTCCATCAACCCAAGTAATTACAGCATCTATTTGCATTCTTTTTAATATTTTATATTTCAGTTATCTTACTTTTACCTTTTGGTATTTGTGGCAACTCAAACATATCTCCTATTATTTTATTATATTCATTAGGATAAAAATCTTTTCTTCCATCCGAAGGGTAAAAAGTCATTTCACCAAAAATGATTTTAGCTTCTACCTCATAAAAATCAACTCGAACATAAGGCAAACCAACAGATAATTTTTCTGCTAAGATTTTCATTTTATTTAAACTTACCGGTTTTTCAATATCTTCTGAAATAGATTTATCTTCAGAAACATATCTAAAAGGTAATTTTTTAAAATCAAAATCATAAAAAGCTCTTTTATGATTTTCAGCTCTATCTAAATGAACTTCAAGAAACTCAGCTTTACCATTAAAACAATAAAATTTATAATCTGTTAAAGAATCTCTTTCATTGTTTTTTAAGTATTTTTCAATAATTAATTTTGGTGCTACGTCTTTATAAGCCCATTCTTGGCCAGTTCTGTAATACTGATTCGCTGCTTGCCATTTTTTAATTTTCCTTTTTATTTTAGGTAAATCTAAATCGTTTTTATTTGTACATATTATATTGTAACTACTAGCGTGTACAACTTTTAAAACGAATTTTTCAGGCAATTTTTCAAAATTAATTTCAGCAAACGAATCATAAACGCCATATAATTCGTTTAAATATTCCTCACCAATTTTATCAATAACATACTCTCTTACTTCATATTTATCAACCAATTTATTTAATATTTTTGGTTGATAAAAAGCCTTTAGCCATTGTATTTTTTGGTTAAATTCAATCGGGTTATTTAAATCTAACTTTTTCCCTGTATAATATTCATACAAAAAAGGCAAAAAGACCTTTTGTGGTAAAAAGGTCATTTTTTTTAAAAATCGTAATACAGTTTTATTCATTATATATTATTAAACCGCCACATCATACTCACGTAGAGCATCATTTAACGATGTTTTTTTGTTGGTGCTTTCTTTACGCTTACCAATAATTAATGCACACGGAACTTGGTATTCTCCTGCGGCAAATTTTTTGGTATAACTACCAGGAATTACTACAGAGCGAGCAGGAACAACTCCTTTTGTTTCAATAGGTTCGTTACCGGTAACATCTATAATTTTTGTACTCATTGTTAATACAACATTGGCACCTAAAACAGCCTCTTTTTCTACTCTAACACCTTCTACAACAATACAACGAGAACCTATAAACGCTCCGTCTTCAATAATAACTGGGGCAGCTTGTAATGGTTCTAAAACTCCACCAATACCAACACCACCAGACAAATGTACGTTTTTACCAATTTGCGCACAAGAACCTACTGTTGCCCAAGTATCAACCATCGTGCCTTCATCAACATAAGCACCTATATTTACATAACTTGGCATTAAAATAGTTCCTGCTGATATATAAGCTCCATGACGTGCAACTGCATTTGGTACTACACGAATTCCTCTTTCTGCAAAGTTTTTCTTTAACGGAATTTTATCATGGTATTCAAAAATACCAGCTTCTAAAGTTTCCATTTTTTGAATCGGAAAATATAAAACTACCGCTTTTTTTACCCATTCATTTACTTGCCATCCATCAGTTGTTGGTTCTGCCACACGTAACTCACCAGCATCTAATAAATCAACAACTTTTCTTATGGTATTTATCGTTGTTTCTTCTTTTAATAAATCGCGATTATCCCACGCTTTTTCTATAATAGATTGTAATTCTGTCATTTTAAAAATTTTCTGCAAATATAAAATCTCTACATCAATATATTGCGAAGATACATTTTTTAAACAGATGTATTATCATTGTTTAAATTGCTTATTTTTGCTAAAATTTTAAATATTTGGGACGAGTTTTAGCTATCGATTTCGGAAAAAAAAGAACAGGAATTGCTGTTACTGATGAATTACAAATTATTGCTTCTGGATTAACAACAATTACAACTAAAGAACTAATTCCTTTTTTAAAAGATTATGTTAAAAAAGAAAACGTTGAGTTATTTATTATTGGTAAACCTAAACAAATGGATAATTCTGATAGCGAAAGTGAAACTTTAATTATTCCTTTTTTACAAAAACTAAGTAAATCGATTCCGAATATTCCTATAAAGCGTGAAGATGAACGTTTTACCTCTAAAATGGCTTTTCAAACAATGATTGATAGCGGTTTAAATAAAAAACAACGTCAAAATAAAGCTTTGGTTGATGAAATTAGTGCTACAATTATTTTACAGTCATATTTATATAACAAATAATTTTATTGCAAAACGATTCTTTGTATTTTCGCATTCCTTAAAAAAATTAAAAACATGATTTTACCCATTGTTGCTTACGGAGATCCCGTATTACGTAAAGTAGGAAAAGAAATCGATAAAGACTATCCGCAGTTAGAAAAATTAATTGCCGATATGAAAGAAACAATGTATAACGCACAAGGTGTAGGATTAGCAGCACCACAAATAGGAAAAGACATTCGTTTGTTTTTAATTGATGCTTCTCCTTTTGCCGATGATGAAGATTTATCTGAAGAAGATAGAGAGGTGTTAAAAAACTTTAATCGTGTATTTATCAATGCTAAAATTATTAAAGAAGAAGGTGATGAATGGGCTTTTAACGAGGGGTGTTTAAGTATACCTGATGTGCGTGAAGATGTTTTTCGTCAAGAAACAATTACGATTGAATATCAAGATGAAAATTTTGAAAGTCATACCGAAGTTTTAGGCGGATTGGCAGCACGTGTTTTTCAACACGAATACGATCATATTGATGGAGTTTTGTTTACCGATAAATTATCTTCATTAAAAAAACGATTAATCAAAAAGAAATTAGAAAACATATCTAAAGGAAAAGTTAACGCAGGTTACAGAATGCGTTTTCCTAAAGCTAAAAGAAAATAGTCTATCAAGACATTAAAAATATTATATTATGGAATTTAACAAAATTATTGCCGTTACTGGTAAACCAGGATTATTTCAAATCTTATCACAAACTAAAACAGGTGTAATCGTAAAATCGATTGTAGACGGAAAACGTTTTCCTATTACTGCTACACACAATGTAAGTTTATTAGAAAACATAGCTATTTATACTTATGAAGAGGAAGTACCTTTAGCAATTGTTCTTAAAAACATTGCTGATAAAGAAGATGGTAAAGAAGCTATTTCTCATAAAGAAAGTGCTACTAAATTAACCGCTTATTTTGGTGAAATTTTACCAGGTTATGACGAAGAGCGTGTATATGCTTCAAACATAAAAAAAGTAATTCAATGGTATAATACATTAGCTTCATCTGATTTTGATTTTAGTGCTTTAACTAAACAAGAAGAAGCTACAACTACTGAAAAAGAATAAACCGTGAATACTCGTAAGCAACAATTAAGCGCCTTTAACCGTTTGTTAGATATCATGGACGACCTTCGTGAAAAGTGTCCGTGGGATAAAAAACAAACCTTAGAAAGTCTGCGCCATTTAACAATTGAAGAAACTTACGAACTAGGAGATGCCATTCTAGACAATGATTTACAAGAAATAAAAAAAGAATTAGGCGATGTGTTGTTACACATCGTCTTTTATGCTAAAATAGGTAGCGAAAAACAAGCTTTTGATATTGCCGATGTTGCTAATAGTATCTCTGATAAATTAATTCATCGTCATCCGCACATCTATGGTGATGTTAAAGTAAAAGATGAAGAAGAGGTTAAACGTAATTGGGAACAATTAAAACTAAAAGAAGGTAAAACTTCGGTTTTAGAAGGGGTTCCTAAAAGTTTACCTGCCTTGGTAAAAGCAAACCGAATTCAAGAAAAAGTTGCAGGTGTTGGCTTTGACTGGGAAGAACCACAACAAGTTTGGGAAAAGGTGCAAGAAGAAATAACCGAACTAAATGAAGAAATAAAAGCAAATAATCAAGAAAACATCGAAAAAGAATTTGGAGATGTGTTATTTTCTATGATTAACTACGCTCGTTTTATTAAAGTAAATCCTGAAAATGCTTTAGAAAAAACGAATAAAAAATTCATCAATCGTTTTCAATATTTAGAAGAAGCTGCTAAAAAAGAAGGAAAACAACTTGCTGACATGTCTTTAACAGAAATGGATGTGTATTGGGAAAAATCAAAAGAGTTTTTTAGATAATCAAATTAGATTATTCAAAAGGTTTTAAACGATATTTGTCAGTTCGAACGCATTCGAGGTCCGTTATATCAAATTCATTTCAGAATCTCATTCAACTATTTTACAGCCATTATCTGTAATTCTGAAACAAGTTCAGATTGACGCACCTTTTTTTTCATAACATTTTAATATTTTTACTTAATGGATATAATAATCATTACTGGAGGAAGTAAAGGAATAGGAAAAGCACTAGCTAAAAAGTACGCTTCAGAAAATTATACAGTTTTTTCTTTAGCAAGATCATCATCTGACTTAAAGAATATTCAAAATATTACAGTCGATTTATCTAATTTACATGAAACTGAAACTATATTCACAACACTTTTAAAAAAAATAATCAGCCAAGAAATTAAATCAATTACTTTAGTAAACAATGCGGGTAGATTAGGTGAAATTTCTAATTTAGAAAATTTAGAAGCTGATGATATTTCTAAATCTATTCAGTTAAACACCACTACTCCACTTATATTATCTAACTTATTTATTAAATTAACGAAAACACTAACTTGCAAAAAGCAGATTATAAATATTTCATCTGGTGCTGCTAAAAGTCCGTACCAAGGCTGGGTAGTATATTGTACCTCAAAAGCTGCAATTGACATGATGACTAAGGCAATCGCAACTGAGCAGTTTGAAATTAAAAACGGCGTAAAATGTGTGGCTATTTATCCTGGAGTTGTAGATACCAACATGCAAAACAAAATAAGAAACTGTACGGAAGCCGACTTTAAAAGCTTACAACGTTTTGTTGATTTAAAAGTAAACAACGAATTGTACACTCCTAATTTTGTAGCTGAAACCGTCTATAACATTGATACTAAAAATCAATTACAAAGTGGAGATATTGTTGATATTCGTAATTTTTAAAAATACCCATTAATGGGTATTTTAAGTATTTATTTTTTAGCATAATTTTATATCACTAACAAAAACTAAAATATCATGCTTAAAAAGAAACACCTAATTTTAACCGTACTATTAGCTTTGTTTACAACATTTTATAGTTGTGAAGATTTATTTGGAGAAGATTTATTTGGTGATGATGATGAAGAAATTAGTGATAACTCTTCTTCTAATTGTTCTATTGATAATTACAGTGGACCATCAAATATAGATAAACAATACGATTACCAATGTCAAGCTGCATATATTTATAAATGCCAAGGAGAAACTGAAGCTTTAAGAAAACAATGTGCCTACTATAAACAATTACAACAGTCGTTAAATTTACCAGATTGTGATTACTGTGATTAATTTTTAAACTTACACACTTTTAGTATAGTACCAAAAAAAAGCAGCTCGATTGAGCTGCTTTTTTTATGTTGATTAAATGTTTATTGATTTCCTAAAATAATAGGCATTCCGCTTTTACCACTACCAATTAAAACAACTTTACTATTTGGTGATTCTGATAATTTTAATGTAGCTTCAATACCTTTTTCTTGTAAAATTTTATCCGTTAAAGAAGCACTTAATATTTTATTTGCTATTGCTTTTCCTTCTGCGTCAATTTTTTGTCTTTCTGCTTCTTTTTTAGCTTTTGCTAACCTAAATTCATATTCTAAAGACTCTTGCTCTTGCTTTAATTTTGTTTCAATTGCCGTTCTTATTGTTGTTGGCAACTTAACATCTTCAACTAAAACTCTTTTTACAATTAAAAACTGATCTTTTAAAATCAATTTTACCTCGTCTAAAATTTCTTGTTCAATAACATCTCTTTTACTCGAGTACAATTGCTCTGGTGTATAACGTCCAACAACACTTCTTGCTGCAGCATTAATTGCAGGATCTAATAATTCGCGCTCATAATCTTCCCCTTTTGTTTTAATTAAGTTTCCTAAATTACTAAACTCTGGTTCGTACCAAATTGTTCCGTTTACTTTTACTTCTAATCCGTTTACAGAAAGTACATTCATTTCATCTGAAACTGATTGTTGACGCACTTTTCTTACAATCATTTTATTCCAAGGAGCAACAATATGAAAACCTTCTCCGTAAGTTTTTTCAGTATTAATACCATCGCCTAAAGTTTCAAATATTACACCTCCTTCACCAGGACCTATTGTTACTGTTGATTTTGCTAGTATTATAATAGCTATTACTGCAAAAATTCCTAAAAGAATTCCCCCTTTTGGTAATTGCAATTCTAATTGTTGTCTGTTATTATTCATTTTATATTTTAATTTATAAGATATTCAAATGTACAATTAATCTTCTTTAAATTATGATAAACACTGGGTATTAAAGAAATTAGTTATTTGCTTTTAAACAATTCATACGCTCCTTTTAACTTAAGAGTAATTACAACATCTTTATCTTTTAAATTTTTAAAATACCAACCATGTTTCCCTTCAAACGGAGCTGTTAAAGTTCCTCCCATATTATTAGAATATGCTACTGTGTAACTTTCGTAAAAAACATTTTCAGGTGGATTTTCTTGCTTTACTTCACCATGAAAATCAGTAAAAACAATGTCATTATTTACTGTAAACCATTCGTATTTTACACTCCCAAATTTTAGTATTCTAACTTTATACTCTATCCCTTTTTTTGCTGGCACAATAATTTTAAGACTATCTGACCTTTCTGGTAATTGTTTTTCGGGTGGCGGATTATTAGCTTCCATAGGTTTTAAAACACTAATATCCGATCCAACATCATTAAGTTTTATCTTCTTAAAATTTAAACTTGATAAAGAAGTTGTTTTTATTTCTTTCTGATATAATTTATCAAAACCAAACAATTTCCCAGTTCCTAAAGGATCTACTCCATATTCGGCAGGTAAAACAGCTATTAAAAGAACTCCTGCACCAATTACAAATGCTAAAACTATTGATTTTACTAATTGTCTTTTACTTAGTAAAGACTGCTTATCTGTTTTCATATTTATTTTTTAAGAAGTGAAGTATCCTATTAATTGATATCCTAACAACAAAAATCCTGCTGCCATTAAAAGCATGTTTGTAATTTTAGCAAACTTAAGATAACTATCATAGTGTCTCCAAAAAGAGATGCATAATAAAATAAACCCTAATGCTAAAAACTGTCCTACTTCTACACCAAGGTTAAAACCTAATAAATTTACAAAAAGGCCTTCTTTATCAAATTTAAACTCTTGTAATTTTGTTGCTAAACCAAAACCATGAAATAAACCGAAAATTAATACTGCTCTTTTAGTGTTTGGTTGTTTATTAAAAATGATTTTAAATCCTCCAAGATTATCAAACCCTTTGTATACTATTGATAATGCTATAATTGCATCAATTAAAAAAACATTTACATTTATGTTTGCCATTACACCTAAAAGAAGCGTTATACTGTGCCCTATTGTAAAATAAGTGATGTATGTTATAATGTCTTTTGTTTTGTATAAAAAGAAGAGTACTCCTATTAAAAAGAGTAAATGATCGTAACCAGTTATCATATGTTTGGCTCCAATATAAAGAAAGGGACCAAATGCAATTCCTTTATTATTTAATAAAAACAATTGCGTTTCATCATCTACTCCGTGTGCAAAACCTACAAAAGAAAAAAGCAATAAAATAATGAATAACAAATTGGTTCGTTTACTCTTTAACATTATGGTTGTTTTATTAATGTAAGCGATCTTTCATACCGCCAGCTTATTGTATTAATTAACCTTTTAATCGGTCTTTAGCGTACTCTACTTTTGTTTTTCCGTGAGCTACAGGCGCTCCTGTTTCATCTAAACTTACCATAATAATTTTATCTATTGCTATAATTGTTTTGTGTGTAATTTTGTTACGTACTTCGCAACTTAAAGTAATAGACGATCTTCCAAATTTTACAACTTCAATACCAATTTCAATAATATCTCCTTTTTTTGCTGAACTTACAAAATCTATTTCCGACATAAATTTAGTAATCGTTTTAGGAATTTCTAGTTGAATAATCGCATACAAAGCTACCTCTTCATCAATCCATTGCAATAATCTACCGCCAAATAAAGTTCCGTTTGGATTTAAATCTTCGGGCTTTACCCATTTTCGTGTGTGAAATTTCATATATTTTTGTTTGTTACAAAATTCAGAAACTAATAACTTTTAAGCTATTAAAATCTATTGCTTTTTTAAATTTTACCATAATATTTTCTGATAAACCACTCTATAGCAAGTAAAATAATCGCTAAAAACAACATCCATTGCCAATCTATTAAATTTTGTTTTTTTGTTGTTGATTTTTGTACAGTATAATAAGATTCATCCGAAGATAATTTATCTAATAAGTTTTTAACTTTATTAGCATAAAACAATTCTCCTTTTGTTTTTAAAGCTAACGAATTCAGCTTTTTATAATTAGCATTGGTAAACTGTTCTTCAATTTGATAATCGGTTATTTTAAACTTTCCAAAACTATTTATAGTTTGACTATTAACCGAAACTTTATAAGAATAATCGCCAGATAAAAGCCCTTCTACCGATACTTGATATGAATTATGAACCAACGAAAACGGAAGTACTTTTTTCTCTTTCGTTTTCGTGTTTGTAACCGTTAACTCTAACGAAGCTCTGTTATCAAATTGATAATTTTTATCAACATAAAACGCCGAAATATTAATTGGTGCATTTGCAGGATATAAACTTTTACTTTTAACAGTTAATCGTTTTCGCTTTTTGTTAGACGCTAAATACTGTGTTAAATTACCTAAAAAAGCATCAAAATTCTCAAAAGATTGGGTACTTAAAAAACTCGCGGCACGCCATTTCCAAATTCCTTCACCAAATAAAACTGCCATTTTATTTTCGTCGTTTTCAATGGTTATTAATAAAGGCTGTTGGGTTGCTACTCCTGCATATTTTTGATATAATAATGTTTGATGTTTTGCCGTAATTTGTATTTCGCCAAAAACATCTTTTAGAGGATTAAACTCACTAAAATGAATATCTTTTTGTAAAAAAGTTAAAAAATCCGCGTTGTAAATAGCACTATAAACTTCCGTTTGATTAATGGCATTTTTGGTAACCCCTAATTTTTCTGAATTTAAAAAATTCCAATCCGTTTTTGTTCCTGAAATCAGCAAGTAATTAGATTGTATTTTTTTAAAAAACTGTTTAAAACTACGATTTGGCTGATACAATACAAAAAACTGATACTCAGAAAAATTAACACTTCTATCATTAATTAAAGCAATCGTTGCTTTGCGTTGCTTATTACTTTCTATTGCTTTTTTTATCGCACCTAAATCAGGATGTAAAAACGAACTTAAAATTAACACTTTTGTTTGCTCGTCGATAACTTCTACAGCAAAGTTTTTATAATTATTCTTGGTGTTTTTTTCTGATTTTATTTTTGTAATTGCCGCCGTATAATATTGATTTCCTTTTTTATCCGATTTTAAACTTGTTGTAATTGTTTGTGTAGGTTTTAAAGGCGAAAATTGTAATTTTTTAGAAAATACTTTTTTTCCATTTTTACGAATCGAAAAAACTGAATTTACCGTTTCTTTACCTTCATAATACAACAAGGCTTCTACCGGAAACTTATTTTGAATATAACTGTACTTATTAACGTTTAATTGCGAAATTTGAATATCTTGATATTGCGTAGTATCCCCAATAACAATTGGGTAAATGGCGCTTTTAGATTGCGTATATTCGTAATCGTTACCAGATGTTTGGTTACCATCACTAATTAAAATTGTTGCGTTTTTACTTTCTTTGGTTAAAGTATTAATAGACGTTATTGCCTTATTTATATCTGTTTTTGGTTGCGTAAACGATAAACTATCTAAAACAGAAACTTCTTTACCGAAAGAGAAAAACTGAACGTCAAATTTTTGATTAATTTTTTGATTTTTTTCGATTTCTTTAATAATCGAATCAACTTTTTTAGCTGCTTTAAAATATTTTGTAGAGATAGAATTATCAACCAAAACAGATAAAACAGGCTTACTATTTGTTGTTATCATCGTTTTTATTTGAGGGTTGATAAATAACAATAGTAACAAAAACAGACTCAACGCTTTTAAAGAAAAAAGTACACTATTTATTTTCTGAGTACGTTTTGTTTTATAAAAATATTGAAAAAAAGCAATAGCTACGCTTAATAAAACGGCTAAAACAATATAAATAAGAGTTATCGATTCCACTAAAAAAATATTTTAGCGTGAAGATAAAAAAAGCAATCAAATAACCGTAAAATCAATGAAGAGATTTACTAATTGCTTGTTTTAGGTTTTGCTTCGTACATTTTAAAAAATAGCATAGAAGCTATATTGCGCGCGCGTTCTTTAGCATCATTTGCTTTGGCACCTTCAAAAAAGTAATCTACCGTTTCAAACCATAATTGCAGCCATCGTCCAAAATGCTCTTGAGAAATACTGTGCTTAAAATTACGATCTAAATCTTTGTGCGCCTTCATCGGGTTTCCTTTAAATTTTCTTACAAAAAACAAATTTGTTTCCCAAAAATCAGTCAGTTTTTGCAAATGGCTTTCCCATTTTTCATCAGGAATTGTTTTTAAAAAAATAGGACCTATAAAATCATCTTCTTTAAGTTTATCATAAAAGGTTGATACCAATAAATAAACATCTTCTCTGTTTTCTATTTCTTTTTTATCCATCAAAAAAATCGCTTTTTAAGTTGCAAAAATATCTTTTTATGCACTTACAATTTATGACTTTAATCATAATTTTTATGCTTTCTATCTATAATCGTGTTTTTAGCATGCTTTTTCTATTAAAAACTCCCTAGTATTTTCTATTTTTGCCGCTTACAACACAACAACAAAACATGAACTTAACACAATTAAACGCCATCTCTCCTATTGATGGTAGATACCGTAATAAAGTTGCCGATTTAGCCAACTATTTTTCTGAAGAAGCTTTAATAAGATACAGAGTAAAAGTAGAAATTGAGTATTTTATTGCTTTATGTGAAATTCCATTACCGCAATTAGCTGATTTCAATAAAGATTTATATGCTGATTTACGTAAAATATATGAGGATTTTTCTACTGAAGATGCTCAAAAAATAAAAGATATTGAAGCGGTTACAAATCATGATGTAAAAGCGGTTGAATATTTTATCAAAGAAAAGTTTGACGCATTAAACTTACAAAAACACAAAGAGTTTATTCACTTCGGATTAACTTCTCAAGATATTAACAACACTGCAATTCCGTTGTCTATTAAAGACGCGATGGATGAAGTATATTACCCTGCTTTAGATACTTTGGTAAGTAAATTAGCTGATTTATCAGAAGAATGGGACGAAATACCAATGTTAGCACGTACACATGGGCAACCAGCTTCTCCTACCCGTTTAGGAAAAGAATTTTTTGTGTTTGTAGAGCGTATTAACAACCAAGCAATACATATACAACACACACCTCATGCCGCTAAATTTGGTGGAGCAACAGGTAATTTTAACGCACATAAAGTTGCGTATCCAAACATTGATTGGAAAAACTTCGGAACTCATTTTGTTGAAGATATTTTAGGCTTACACCATTCTTTTCCAACAACTCAAATAGAGCATTACGACCATATGGCAGCTTTATATGACGGATTAAAACGTGTAAATACTATTTTAATTGATTTAGACCGTGATGTTTGGACCTACGTTTCTAACGATTATTTTAAACAAAAAATTAAAGCTGGTGAAGTTGGTTCATCTGCTATGCCACACAAAGTAAATCCGATTGATTTTGAAAACTCTGAAGGAAATTTAGGAATTGCAAATGCCATTTTTGAGCATTTATCAGCAAAATTACCTGTATCAAGATTACAGCGTGATTTGACCGACAGTACTGTTTTACGTAATGTTGGTGTTCCTTTCGGACATACTTTAATTGGTTTTGCTTCTACTTTAAAAGGATTGAATAAATTATTATTAAACGAAGCTAAATTTGCCGAAGATTTAGAAAACAATTGGGCGGTTGTAGCAGAAGCTATCCAAACAATTTTACGTCGTGAAGCATATCCAAATCCGTATGAAGCTTTAAAAGGCTTAACACGTACCAACGAAAAAATAAACAAACAGTCTATTGCTAACTTTATTGATACTTTAGAAGTTTCATCAGAAATTAAAGAAGAATTAAAAGCAATTACTCCAGCCAATTATACCGGAATTTAATGAAATATTTACTTAGTTTTTTAGTCATTTTTTTAGTTTTTTCTTGTACTCCAGAAAAAAAAGGGGATCCTACTCGTTTTAAATACGGAACTTTTGAAATTCCTGGTAGTGATAATTACGGAAAAACAATTATCATTAGAAAAGACAGCTTACAAATTGAAGAATACACTAAAAAAATAAGTATTTCTGCGGATAGTTTAGTTAGCGAAAAAGAAGTTAAACATATTGATACGCTTTTTATTAAATGGAAAAACAATTTTGCTTATTCCTTAAAAATGAAAAGTCCAAAAACTGATTTAGATAAAGACCCTATTTTTGTTCAAATAACTAAAGTTACTGATAGTTCGTATAGTTTTACCGCAAAAATTGGCTATTCTAATTTTAAACAAAAAGGAACCGTATATAAAGTTAATTAAATGATGGAAATTTTCTTACAAGCTGATACTTGGGGTGCGTTAATAACGCTAACTTTTTTAGAAATTGTTTTAGGTATTGATAATATTATTTTTATATCAATAGCAGCCAATAAACTCCCTGAAAATCTGCAAAAAAAAGCGACTAACATTGGTTTAGTTTTAGCAATGTTTTTACGTATTGCTTTACTTTTTGGTATTTCGTTACTTATTGCAATGAATGCTCCATTTTTTCATATTAATTTATCTTGGTTTCAAGCAGGTTTTACCGGACAAGCTTTAATTTTATTTGCTGGTGGACTTTTTCTACTTTATAAAAGTACCAAAGAAATACACCATAAAGTAGAAGGTATTACTGAAGGTGAAAATGATGGAAAGCCTCAAAAAGGATATACTTTAAGTCAAGCTATTATCCAAATAACTTTAATAAACATTGTGTTTTCTTTCGATTCTATTTTAACAGCCGTAGGGATGACCAATGGTGTTGAAGGAGCGATGGTAATTATGATTGCTTCAGTAATTTTATCAATGATTATAATGATGTTGTTTGCAAACCCAGTAGGTAAATTTGTAAACAAGCATCCAACAATACAAATGTTAGGATTATCATTTTTAATATTAATCGGATTTATGTTAATTGCCGAAGGTGCTCATTTATCGCACGCAAAACTTTTTGGAGAAGAAGTTGGTACAGTACCTAAAGGGTATTTATACTTTGCAATTACTTTTTCTTTAGTCGTTGAAATGCTTAACATGAAAATGAGAAGTAGCAAAAAATAACATTAAGAAAACTTTAATAAATTAAACACACACTTAATAGTTTTTATAACTTTATAAGTGTGTGTTTTTTTATACATTTGTGCAAAATGTTTAAACTAAAAAAATACATCACCTCTTTTTTCTTGTTTGCCTTGTTATTACCAACGGCAATACAAGCAGCTCATGCTTTTGAAGAGCATGAACATGTGGTTTGTATTTCTAAAACTGATAAACATTTACACGAGTTAGATAATGATTGTGGTGATTTACATTTACAATTAACTGTTTTTTATTACGCGTTTAATAATCCTGATTCTTTTTTAGATGATACGATTTACGCTAAAAAAACTATTTTTAAATCACAACAATTAAAAGCTAACTATTCTTCTAACAAATCATCTAGAGCACCTCCTATTGTAATAATTTAATTAAAAATTATCATAATTATAAATTACAATAAAACTTTAAATGAAACTTAAAAGTATTTTATCGATACTTTTACTTACTGTATGTGTTTCTTTAGTAAAGGCTCAAAATTGTAGTTATACTTTTTCTGGTTTAGTAGAAGATTTTCATGACAAATCTGCAATTGTAAATGCTACAATTTTTATTAAAAACCAAAATAAGTACACAACTACTGATTTTGACGGAAAATTTACTATAAATAATGTATGTGCTGGTAAAATAATTGTCGAAATTTCTCACGTTGCTTGTGATAAAAAAGTCTTAGAATTAAATGTTTCTAAAAACATTTATAAAATTATAGATTTAGAACATCATATTGAAGAATTAAATGAAGTTAATGTTAAAGGTGCTGTTGGATTAAAAACCAAAACGTCTCAAGAAACATTAATAAAAACTAATACTTTAGAAAAATTTAGTGCAGCATCTTTAGGTGATGTTATTAAAAACATTTCGGGTGTATCTTCAATAAATACTGGTAATACTATTGTTAAACCAATAATTAATGGTTTACATAGTAGTAGAGTATTAACTACCTTTAATGGTGTTCGATTGCAAGATCAAGAATGGGGAATTGAGCATGCACCAAATATTGACATTAATGCTGCTGGAAGCATTTCTGTTATAAAAGGAGCCAATGCTTTACAATACGGTGGTGATGCTATTGGTGGTGTTATTATTGTTAATCCATCAAAAGTAATTTCAAAAGACACTTTATTTGGTAAAACAATTGTAGCACAACAAAGCAATGGTCGATTATTTTCTCTTTCATCTAGCTTACATAAAAGCTATAAAAAAGGTTGGTTTATTAACGGACAAGCCTCTTTTAAAAGAGCTGGAGATTTTGAAACACCTAGCTACAACCTTACCAATACCGGATTAAACTCTAAAGCTTTTACTTTACATACTGGTTACAAGAAGTTTAATAAAGGTTTTGAAATATTTTACAGCAATACATCTAATGAAATAGGAATACTTCGTGCATCGCACATAGGTAATGTTTCTGATTTAGTTAGTGCTTTAAATAGCGATGTTCCGTTTGTTACAGATGATTTTAGTTATACTATTAACAATCCTAAACAAGAGGTAACACATCAATTATTAAAAGCTAAAGTTTATAAGCGTTTAAAAGGAGTGGGAAAATTATCTTTTCAATATGACTATCAGCAAAACAAAAGATTAGAGTTTGATGTTAGAAAAGGAGATAAGAAATTTATAGCTGCCACAAATTTGTTATTAAAAACACATTCTTTTAAAAGTGATTTAAATTTAGATGCTAATAAAGAAAACACTTATAAATTTGGTGCTAGCGGAGCGTTTCAAAATAATTTTTCGAACCCAAATTCAGGAGTTAAAAGAATTATACCCGATTACAACAAGTATAATTTAAACGCCTATGCTATTACCAACTTTAAATTCGAAAACACTATTTTAAATGCTGGTATTCGATATGATTTTGAACAGATTAACGCAAAAAAGTATTACGGAAAAACAAGATGGAATTCCTTAAACTATCAGCAAGAATTTGGTCATCTAATTATTGACGAATTATCTTCAGCTTATTTAGTAAACCCAATATTTACTTATCATAATATTTCTGCTTCATTAGGCGGAGCTTATTCAATTAATGATGAAAATACTTTTTTAGTAAATTATGGTTTATCAAATAGAGCACCAAATGCATCTGAATTATTTAGTGATGGCTTGCACCACTCTGCTGCCAGAATAGAATTAGGTGATTTACGCATGCAACCAGAAACATCTAACAGATTTTCAGCAACCTATAAATATAATAATCAAAAATTTAACGTTGTTTTAGAAGGATTTTATAATTATGTAACCGATTTTATTTACATTGAACCTACTGGGATAGAAACCACTTTGCGTGGAGCATTTCCTGTTTGGTCATACAAACAAACAAATGCACATTTATTAGGTTTAGATACTAGTATAAAGTACCATGTAAATACCAATTTTAATATTACCAATAAGGCGTCGTTCTTAAAAGGACGTGATTTAACAAACAAGAGAGCTTTAATAGATATACCTGCTTTTAAAACCACTACAACATTATTCTTTAAAAAAGAGAACTGGAAAAATTTCTACGCATCTTTAGAAAGTGAGTTTAACGCAAAGCAAAACGAGTATCCTAATAACAATTTCATGGCTTTTATTCCAGATACAAACACAAATGAGTTGGTAGATATTAGTACTCCGCCAAAGGCATATCATTTATTAAATTTCTCTTCTGGATTCGAGTTTAACTTGTCTCAAACAAAAGTAAATCTAAACTTTTCTATAGACAATGTTTTAAATCAATCGTACAGAAATTACTTAAACAGATTGCGTTTATTTGCAGATGATTTAGGAAGAAACTTTCAAATTCAAATTAAAATTAATTACTAAAAACTAAAAAAATGAAAAAATTTAAACTTATAGCATTATTATTTATCAGTTCAATTGTAGTAACTTCTTGTTCAGACGATGATACACCTGAACACATACATGAAGAAGAAGTAATTACTACAATGAAAGTTGTTTTAACACCTACTACAGGACCTGCTATTACGATAGAAAGTAGAGATTTAGATGGTGATGGACCAGATGTACCCGTAATTACTGAAGGTATTTTAGCAGCTAACACTACTTATAGTGCTGTAATTACTTTATTAAACGAAACTGAAAGTACTCCTGAAGATATTACTGAAGAAGTTGCTGAAGAAGCAGAAGAACACCAATTTTTTTATAAAGCTACAACTATAGCAAGTACATTTACTTATGAAGATAATGATTTAGATGGAAACCCTATTGGAATTAATTTTACTGTGCAAACAGCTGATGCTGGTACAGGTAGTTATACTATTACTTTAAAGCATGAGCCAAACAAATCTGGTGCAAATGTAAAAGAAGGTGATATTACTAATGCTGGTGGAGAAACTGATATAGAAGTTGTATTCCCTATTACAGTACAATAATTAAAATATATCGTTTTAAAAATAGATAATTTCCTCAATTACTTTTTAAGTAGTTGAGGAAATTTCTTTTTAAACCTATTTAACCTAGGAATCGAAACATTTTGTATATACGGATTCTCTGGATGCAATTTTTCATAATCTTGATGATACTCTTCTGCTCGATAAAACTTTGTAAACTTGGTAACTTCAGTTGCAATTTGTCCTTTATAAATTGTCTCGTTTAATTTTTTAATAGTGTTATCAATAATCGTTTTTTCTTGCAGATTATTATAAAAAGCAATCGATCGGTATTGCGAACCATAATCGGGATGCTGTCCGTTTTTGGTTGTCGGATTATGAGAACCATAATACACCGTAACTAAAGTTTTAAAACTAACCTTTTTAGGATTGTAATAAACAGCCACAGCTTCTGCATGTCCTGTTTTACCAGTATTACTACTTTCGTACGTTGGATTTTTTGTAAATCCGCCTGCGTAACCAGAAACAGCTTCCTCCACACCTATTACACTTTCAAAAATAGCCTCAACACACCAAAAACAGCCACCAGCAAAATAGGCAACTTTAGTTTCTTGTAAATTCATCGTTTTTTTAATCTCTTTCTTTTTAGTGAAATTTGAGAACACAAACAGTAAACAAAATAATATTACAAACGTTATTGGTTTTAATTTTTTCATAAATTTTGGTTTTTATAACTACTTGGTCGTGTAAAAAAACAACTTTTTACAATTGTTTACAACTTTAAGGTATCCTTACTAAAATTGTTTGTTAATTCTTATCGGGTTTTCTATTTTTGTTAGCATAAACAGTATAAATTAATGGAACATTTTATAGTATCGGCACGTAAATATCGCCCTCAAAATTTTGAGGATGTTGTTGGGCAACAAGCCATAACAAATACGTTAGAAAATGCTATAAAAAACAACCATTTAGCACAAGCTTTATTATTTACAGGGCCTCGTGGAGTTGGTAAAACTTCATGTGCACGAATTTTAGCAAAACGTATTAACCAAGAAGATGCTACTGCTAATGCCGATGAAGATTTTGCATTTAATATTTTTGAGTTAGACGCTGCTTCTAATAACTCTGTTGATGATATTCGTAGCTTAACCGACCAAGTACGTATTCCGCCACAAACAGGAAAATACAAGGTTTATATTATTGATGAAGTTCACATGCTGTCTCAAGCAGCTTTTAATGCCTTTTTAAAAACATTAGAAGAACCACCTGCGCATGCCATTTTTATTTTAGCAACAACTGAAAAACATAAAATTATACCAACCATATTATCGCGTTGTCAAATATTTGATTTTAAACGAATTGGTGTTTTAGATGCAAAAGAGTATTTAAAAACTATTTGTACCAAAGAAAATATTACTGCAGAAGATGATGCTTTGCATGTAATTGCCCAAAAAGCTGATGGTGCCATGCGTGATGCTTTGTCTATTTTTGATAGAGTAGTTAGTTTTTCTGGAAACAATTTAACGCGCGAAGCTGTTACCCAAAACTTAAATGTATTGGATTATGATGTGTATTTTAACATCACCGATTTATTGATTGAGAATAAAATTCCACAAGTTTTAATGGAATTTAATACTGTTTTAGGCAAAGGTTTTGAAGGTCATCATTTTATAAACGGATTAGCATCGCATTTTAGAGATTTATTGGTTGCAAAAGATACTGCAACTATTTCTTTATTAGAAGTTGGTGATACTACTAAAAAGAAATATTTAGAGCAATCTAAGAAAGCAAATATGCAGTTTTTATTACCTGCAATTGATAAAGCTAATGATTGCGATTTAAAATATCGAGGTAGTAAAAACCAGCGATTACTGGTAGAACTTACCTTAATGCAAATAGCCTCTATCAATTTTGATGGAGCAAAAAAAAAATCTAACAACTACATAATTCCGGCTACTTTTTTTACTTCACTATCTCCATCAGTAAAGAAAACTGAAGTAAAATCAATTGTAAAAACGCCAGAAAAAGTTAAAGTACAAAAACCAACACCTATTGCTGCTATTCCAACAGCAACAAAACCACTTTTAAAAAATATTAAACGACGTACTTCGGCTTTATCATTAAAAAGCATCCATCAGAAAAAAGATATTAAAATAATTTCTGATGAAGATGAAAACTTTGAAAATCACCCAAGAACACCTTTTAGTCATGATGAATTAAAAGATGCTTGGAAAAAATATTACTTTAAGTTACAAGAGCTTGGAGAACGAAGTATTGCTGCTATTTTAGCATCGAGCGAACCTCAATTAGGTAAATTGCACACTATTACTTTTTCGTTACCAAACGATTTAATGAAAGCACAATTAGAGCGTGGTAAAGGTAAATTAACGAGATTTTTACGTGAAAAATTAAACAATTACGGAATTCAAATAGATGTTATTGTTAATGAAACAGTAGAAAAAAAGTTTGCCTATACTCCGCAAGAAAAATACGAGAAACTAAAAGAAATTAATCCTTTGTTAGAAAAACTTAAAAATACTTTTGGTTTAGATCTTTAATTCTTTACCAATATAAACTAGTTTCCAGTTTTCTATTACTTTAACATTTTTCTCAAATTCTGATATCAATATAACTTCATTATTATTGTTTTTTACCAAAATAGGAATCGCTTTTATTTCAGCATAAATTTCATTAATCTTAACTTTATACTCTTCAATAGAGTTTATTGAAGTTTCATGAACTTCAGGAAATTCTCTTACGGTATCCATCAAATTTAAATAATCATCTTTAAAAGTAAAAAGCTGATCTTTATTTTCATACTCTTCTGTTAAAATTTCTTGCGAACTCGCTAAACGATAAGCTCCTTGCTCTCCATAAACAGCCGATAAATTTGAGATTACATATTTATTTATCGAATCACTTGCTGTTATAGCAATTAAATATCCTACATCATTTAATTCAATATTATCTGTTAATTGATCGCTATAAACATTGGCTTGAAAAGCCTCTAAGCCTTCGTTTTTAGCTCTGTCAATGTTTTCTTTGTTAGAATCTATAATAACTACTCGCCTATTATTTTTCTTTAAATAAACACCAATTAAACGAGCAATATCCGAAGCACCAATTATCATTATTGTATTTGATCGTTTTAAAAATACTCCTATCATTTTAGCAAATAATCTTGCTGTGGTTGCATTTAACAATACCGTTCCTAAAACCACCATAAATACAAGCGGAGTAATATATTCTGCACCTTCAACACCTTGTTTTAATAATTTACTTCCAAATAAAGAAGCAATACCAGCTGCTACAATACCTCTTGGTCCTACCCAACTTATAAATAATTTCTCGTTGGTTTGTAAGTTTGATTTGTAAGCACTTACAAATACTGCTATTGGCCTAATAACAAATACTATTAATACAAAAAGAAGAATGGTTTCCCATCTATACAACAACATTAATTCCTTAATATCCATATTTGCTGCTAGCAGAATAAATAATATCGAAATTAATAATACACTTAACGATTCTTTAAAATAAAGAATTTCTTTTAGGTTTTTTAATTTACTGTTACCTAAAACCATTCCCATTACTACAACTGCTAATAAACCTGATTCGTGAGCAAATAATTCAGATTCTACAAAAACCAAAAGTACCGTTGATAAAGACACTACATTTAATAAATAATGTGGTACCCATTTTTTATTGATAACAAATATTAAGGCATGTGCAAAAGTAAATCCGAATGAAGAACCAAATAAAACGATTTTTAAAAATTCTAATAATGCTGTTTGAGTAAAACCTGCACCACCAACACTAATAAATTCGAAAACCAAAACCGCTACTAAAGCACCAATTGGATCTATTAAAATACCTTCCCATTTTAAAACTGCCGATATATCTTTTTTTAATGGAATGTTTCTTAAAATAGGCGTAATTACTGTTGGCCCAGTCACAATAATTAATCCTGAAAATAAAAAAGACAACTCCCAACTTAAATTAAAAGTATAGCGTGCAATAATACCTGCACCGAAAAAGGTAATACTAGAACCTAAAGTAATTAACTTAGTAATTACTGGCCCTATATTTTTAATTTCATCTCTACGTAAAGTTAAACCTCCTTCAAAAAGAATAATACTTATGGCTAAAGAAACAAAATAATACAAGCCTTCTCCCGGAAAAAGTCCTTTTTGACCATCCCAAATTGGTTCAATCCATTTGCTACCATCTTCATTAAAAAATTCTGAAGCAATTGGCCCCCACAAACAATCCAATTAAAATTAAAGGTAAAATTGCAGGAATTTTAAATTTCCAGGCAACCCATTGAGCTAAAATTCCAAGTATTATTATTCCTGCTAATTCAATCATAAAAAATATGTTTTGTGTAAAAGTAATTTTTTTTTTTAACAACAAGAAAATTATATCTTCGAGCGATTTAAACTTTTATACTTTGACAAAAAATATACTTATTGGTATTGCTTTTTCGCCCAATTTAAAAGCAAATTTATTTGAAACTATTCGAATATCAAATATGTTTGATGCTCAATTAATTGGCGTACATGTTGGAAGAAAATCTGATGAAAAAGAAAAACAACTACAAGCATTATTAAACGAAGCACCTAAACCAAAACATCCGTTAAAAGTAATTTGGCAAGAAGGAAAACCTGTTGATGTAATTTTGCAAACAACAAAGCAAGAAAACATTAATTTATTAATACTTGGTGCTTTACAAAAAGAAAAATTATATAAATACTATGTTGGTTCTATTGCTCGTAAACTTACACGTAAAGCTCCCTGCTCTGTATTATTACTTATAAAACCGTCATTAGAAAGTGTGGTTTGTAAACACATTGTGGTTAGTGGATTGCAAGACCCAAAAACTGAAGATACCATAAGAGCGGCTTTTAATATTTCTAATAAATTAGGATGCAAAAAAGTTACTATTGTTGAAGAAATTAGTCAAAATACACTAAAAATAAAAGTTAATGATGATGTTTCGCTACGTAAGGCAACAATAACAAAAGAACGAATGAAAACGCGTGAAGATGCTCGAATTAACAAAATACTTAAATGTATTGACACTAGCGATATTAACATAAAAACACAAGGTATTTTTGGACGAAGAGGATACTCTATTGGGCATTATGCTAAAATTAAAAGAGCCGATTTATTAGTAATGAGCGCTCCTAGTAAAACAAGAATGATAGACCGAGTATTCCCTCATGATTTAGAATATATTTTATCAGAATTACCAACCGATGTTTTAATTGTTAAATAAAATGGGGAAAGAAAAAAGTTTTAAAATATTTTTAAGCGAATTACCACAAAATATTTTTTCAGGTTTTGTAGTTTCTTTAATAGCCCTTCCACTGGGGTTTGGTTTAGCATTGGCTTCTGGTGCTCCGCCTATTTCAGGAGCAATTGCTGCCATTGTTGGTGGAATTGTAGTTGCTATTTTAGGAGGTGCAAATGTAACCATTACTGGTCCTGGTAACGGATTGGTTGTGGCAGTTTTAGCTGCCATAACTACTTTAGGTGCGGGCGATATGCATCAAGGTTATTTATACACCTTAGCTGCTATTGCTATTTCTGGTATTATTATGGTTATTCTTGGTTTTCTTCGAATGGGAGCTTTAGGAGATTACTTTCCTTCATCAGCAATACAAGGAATGTTAGCCGCCATTGGTATTGGTATTTTTGCCAAACAAATACACGTAATGTTAGGTAATTTAAATGCTAAAGGAAGCATTATTGAATTGCTGATACAAATCCCTTCGGGAATTATTGAACTCATAAAAACAGATAACGCAAGTACTTTTCATGCAGGTTTGGCAGGTATTATTAGTTTACTAATTATGGTTTTTTATAGTAAAATACGTAACAAATACTTTCAATTAATTCCTGCACCAATGTGGATTGTTTTTTTAAGTGTGGGGATGTATTATTACTACGATTTACTTTCGCCAGCAGCCTATCCTATTCATAAAGATTTATTAATTAATTTACCAAACGATGTGTTATCTAATTTTGCTTTTCCTGATTTTGGTAAAATTTATCAATTAGATTTTATAAATGCTGTAATTGCCATAACTTTAATTGCTAGTATAGAAAGTTTATTAAGTATTAAAGCTGTTGATAAATTAGATCCTTTAAAAAGACGTTCGAACGTAAATAAAGACATTCGCGCTTTAGGTTTGGCAACAGTAATTAGTGCTTTTTTAGGCGGATTAAATGTAGTTACCGTTATTGCTCGTAGTTCGGTAAATGTAAATAATAAAGGTAGTAACCGTTCTGCTAACTTTTTTCATGCAGGGTTTTTAGTTGTTTTTATTTTACTCTTTGCAACCGAATTACGCAAAATTCCGTTACCTGCATTGGCAGCTATTTTAGTATATACAGGTTACAAGTTGGCATCGCCCGAAAACATAAAAAAAGTATTTAAAATAGGTAAAGAACAACTAATTATATTTTTAGTTACCTTATTAACAACCATAGCTACTAATTTAATTACAGGAATTTTAGCAGGTATCTTTATTACTTTTATAATTCACATAATTATTAATAAAAACTTAAGTCTTTTTATTAAAAACTTATTAAAACCTAATGTTTTAATGTTTAAAGAGGATGATAAATATTATGTATCAGTTAAAAACTTTTCTACCTTTTTAAACTTTACCAAGTTAAAATCTAAACTAGATCAGATTCCTGAAAATGAAGATGCAATTATCGATTTTTCGTTATGTGATTTTGTAGATCATTCTGTAATGGAAAATCTTAATAATTATGCCGAAACTTTTAAACGAAAAGAAGGTCATTTTGAAGTAATTGGATTAGATGGCTATAAAACAGGAAGTGAACACCCGTTTGCTTTGCGTAAAAATATTCCTATCCAAAATGATAAAAACACCAGTGCTAGCACTTTTACTAAAAGGCAAAAATCACTACAAAATGTTTGTACCGATTTAAAATGGAATTATGAAGCATTACCAAAAGAACCATTAACTAAAATACCTCATTTTGGATATTTTAAAACGCGACAAATAAGTAAAGTTTCTAACATCTTATCTAACGAAAACTGTACATTGTTTGATGTAGAATTTTCTGAAGGTGAATTAATTGCAAAACAAATAATAAAAGTAACAATGATGTATATTGATATTGAAAAATATACGCCTGAGTTTACTTTAGATAAAGAAGGTATTTTTGAATACATTTATCATTTTGCTGGTTTTAAAGATATTGACATTGATAGTCATCCTGATTTTTCTAAACGCTTTTATCTTTCAGGAAAAAACGAAGAAGAGATAAGAAAATTCTTTACCGATGAGCTTGTATTATTCTTTGAAAGCAATAAATACTATCATATTGAAGGAAATGAACAAGGTTTATTAATAATTGGTAGAGAGCGATTAGCGGGAATTAAAGAAATTAAAACTTTAGCCGATTTTGGAGTTCGCTTAAAGAAAGTTATAAGTGAGTAAAACAACTTTTACTTAGTTTTAAAATCTAATAGATAATAAAATTATATTATTATTTACAACATAAAATGAGGCTGTTTAAAAACGTTATTTTTAAATAGCCTCCCTCGTTTTATTTATTTTAAACCTTTTAATTTAAATAGTTAAAAATTCTTTTCTCAGGTTGATAAAAATGTTTCAATTATATCTAAATTCCTAGCCCCGATTGTAGTAATTGTTTGAGCTCCTCGCAGAGAGCGAGTACGGAAAGCGGGAAATAGCTTCAAATAATTAATAGCTTGATTTTACATTACTTCTATAAATCGTGTTTTTTGATTTCCGAAATTATCAATCACAATAATTTTATGAATTCCTTTTTTAGGTTTAATTTCTTTCTCGTGATATTGGGTTGTATCGCCTATAAAAACATCGTTTAAATACCAATACAAAATAGCATTTGCATTGCTATGTGTTACTTTTAAAACAATCGGATTAATTTGACCATCCTCCCCTTTTGTTAACGATCTTTTTGATCTTTTTTTGGTTGGAAAAACAAAATCCATCACATTATTTTCTAATTGATTACAATCATTTCGATAGTTTGGCAACACACTATAATCAGCATTTTTTTGTTGGTAATAATGCGCCATTAATGGCGGTAAAACAAACCATGTTTTCGTTTTTATATTGGTTACAGACTCACAATTCGTATTTACCTGAAAATTTTCTGAAACATCAACCGATATTTGTTTATGATACGGACAAGGCTTTGCGTTCACTCCGTTTTTAGGTATTTTTTTTACAACCGATTTACAAATAGGCAACGCTAAATAGCCGCTTTTTTCGCAAATATTTTCTTCAATCAACGCTTCATAAGGTTCTAAAAACCATTCTGATTTTGGTAGTACATCAAAAACAGCAAACATTAACGGCGCTGCACTACCAACACCTGTTAAATCTGCGCGTCCTTCTCCATCAGAATTTCCAACCCAAACGCCAACTACATATTTAGGTGTTACCCCAATTGCCCAAGCATCTTTGTTTCCAAAACTTGTACCTGTTTTCCATCCAATTTTTTGTGAAGAATCAAAATATTTCCAAGCTTGGTCGGTATAAGGTCGGTTTACTTCAGTTAATGTATTTAATGTTAAAAAAGCCGAACCAGCATCAATAGTTTGATACGAATTTTGTGTATTTCCTAAACCAATTTTATCGTTTTTAATAAAACTCGGACTCACATATTCGTTCGAATAATATTGATGGTTTAACTTTTCGTAGTTATTTACAATTCCGCCATAACCTGCAAATGTTTTACATAAATCCCACAAACTAGCCTCTGCCCCGCCTAAAATTAACGACAATCCATAATAATCAGCCGATTTGTTAACGTGTTTTATTTTATAATCTTTTAAATTTTCGTTGAATTTCTCCAACCCATAACTTTGTAATAATCGTACTGAAGGAATATTTAACGAGCGGGTTAAAGCTTCATTTACAGGTACCGCTCCATCAAAAGATAAATCGAAATTTTTAGGCGTGTAACCTGCAATTTCTGTAGGTACATCAGCAATAAGTTGAGTTGGTAATAATTTACCAGACGTTAACATTTGTGCATATAAAAACGGCTTTAAAACACTACCCGTACTTCGTGGTGCAATAATATTATTTACATCTTTTTGATGTTGTTTATCTGTTGGAGAATTACCAACATACGCCAATACTTTTCTTGTTGCTACATCTAACACCAAAACGGCCATATTATACACTTCGTTTTGTTTTTGACGTAAATAATGTTGTTTTACAAGGCTATTTACCTGTTTTTGCAACTGTATATTAATAGAACTTTGCACTAAATTACCTTTGTATTTTTTGGCTACTTCTTGTACAAAATGCGTTGCTGTTTTGGGCAATGCATAAGGTTTTTGCGGTAAAGATTCTTCAAGCGCTAATTCATACGTTATTTTATCTATAATTTTTTGTTGATGTAATTTTTTAAGTAATCTATTTCTTTTTTCTTTTAATTTTTGTTGATTTTTACCAGGATAAATTAATGACGGAGCGTTTGGTAACACCGCCAATGTTGCTGTTTCTGCCCATGATAATTGATTGGGTTGCAACCCAAAATATCGCCACGAAGCCATTTCTAACCCCACTACATTTCCGCCAAAAGGTGCATAAGAAGTATATAATTTTAAAATTTCTTGTTTAGATAATCGAAATTCTAATCGAGTTGCTAAAACAAGTTCTTGCAATTTTTCTAAATATGAACGTTTTTTATTTTTCCGTGATAATCTAATTACTTGTTGCGTTAATGTACTTCCGCCACGAATAATTCTTTTCGCTTTTATATTTTCTACAAATGCTTTTCCTATGGATATTGGGTTAAATCCGAAGTGTTGATAAAAATGAGCATCTTCAAACTGTAAAATACAGACTTCAAATTTTTTAGGAACTGAACTTATTTCAGGAAAACGCCACTGCCCATCATCTGCAATCACAGCACCTAATAATTCGTTATTATTAGCTGTAACTACGGTTGATGTTGGCGCTAAAAATAATTTTTGAGGTAAACAATTATAATAAGCTATCATTAAAAAAAATAAAATGATTGCTTTTATTTTGTGCTGTTGTATAAAGTTTAAAATGTTATTCATTTACAATATATCTATTTCAAAAGTATAAAGTTTAACTTTAAAATATCAAGGATAAGTAAGTTATATTTGCAGCTTATTAAATACTATGAGTTTTACCTTACTTTCATCGCCTTTACAAGGTTTTACCGATTTTCGTTTTAGAAATGCTCAACACAAATATTTTGGAGGGATTGATACTTATTACGCTCCATATATTCGTTTGAATGGAAAATTGAAAATAAAATCGAGTTATGAACGTGATTTGTTACCAGAAAACAACGACACTTTAACCGTTATTCCGCAAGTTATTACCAATGATGCTGATGAGTTTTTATTTGTAGCAAAATACGTACAAAGTTTAGGTTATAAAGAATTAAATTGGAATTTAGGTTGCCCTTACCCGATGGTTACAAAATCTGGAATGGGTTCTGGTTTAATTTGTAATCCCGCAAGAATTGATGAAGTTTTACACAAAGCACATAATGAAACCGATATTGTAGTTTCAATGAAAATGCGAATGGGTTATGAAAACAGTGAAGAAATTTTACACTCCTTTCCTATTTTAGAAAAATATCCGCTTAAAAATGTGGCTATTCATGCCAGAATAGGAAAACAATTATACAAAGGAGATGTTGATTTAGATGCCTTTCAAAAATGTATTGACGTATCTAAACATCAACTTTATTATAATGGTGATATTACTACGGTAGCTGGTTTTAAGGCCATGCAAGAGCGTTTTCCGAGTATTACACATTTTATGATTGGTCGTGGTTTAATTGCAGATCCTTTTTTACCACAAATGATAAAAGATAACACTACCGAATATCCGAAAGATAGATGGAAACGTTTTGGAGAATTTCATGATGAAATTTACCAACAGTATGACGAATATTTATCTGGACCAACACCTATTAAAATGAAAATGTTAGGATTTTGGGAGTATTTTTCTAAATCCTTTTCAAATCCACAGAAAACATATAAAAAGATTAAAAAGGCTGGAAATCCGAAGAAATATCAAGCTGCTGTTAAAGAGATTTTAAGTAGCGAACGATAAAATATATTTTCTAAAAAAGTAAAATTGTTAAGCTGATTTTAATTCAGGTTCGTAAAATTACAACAAACAAAAAAGGACTTACAAATTGTAAGTCCTTTTTTTTCAATATTATAATTTACGCTAAAGTAATACGTACTTTTTTGTTTTTTAAACGTGTATTATTTAACGTTTCTATTAACTTTTTTGCTTCGCTTACTGGTACCGATATAAAAGCACAATCTTGTTTTAACTCAATAACACCTAGTTGGTCTTTTGTTAAATTTCCTTTTTTAAAGAATAATCCTGCAATATCTCCTTTTGATATTTTATCTTTTCTTCCTCCCGAAATAAATAACGTTTCCCAATAATGTGGTTTTAATTTTTCTTTCTGAGAAATATCAGCATTCGGTATATTTTTTAAAAACTCAGGTAAACTTTCTTTTTGCCATTTTAAAATATAAGCAGTTCCTTTAGCGTTTACTCTGGCTGTTCTACCATTTCTATGCGTAAACTCCTCTATTCTTTCTGGTAGTTCGTAATGAATTATATATTTCATTTCAGGAATATCAATTCCTCTTGCAGCCAAATCAGTTGCTATTAAAACATGACTTGTACCGTTTCTAAATTTTATCAACGAACGTTCACGATCTCTCTGTTCCATTCCGCCAGAAAAACAACTGTGTGCAATTTTATTTTTGGTTAAAAATTCACTTACGTGATTTATACTATCTTTTAAATTACAAAATATAATTCCTTGTTCATTTCCTATATGCTTTAACAAATCAACCAATGTTTGATTTTTGTTTTTTATAGGAGAAACTACCGTTTTTAAAGTTAATTGCCTCGATTTTTTACCTGTCAAATAATTTAATATTGTTGGTTTATTTAAACGAACAAATTCAGGAATTTCAGCTTCTTGAGTTGCTGATGTTAAAATACGCTTACTAATGTTTGGTAATTGATTAATAATACCGCGCATTTCATACTCAAAACCAACTTCTAACGATTTATCAAACTCATCTAAAACTAACGTTTTAATACTGTCTTTAGAAAAACGATCGTTTGCAAAATGATCAGAAATTCTACCAGGAGTACCAATTAAAATACTTGGCGTATGTTTTAATTCAATTTTATCTTTTGCCATTGAACGACCTCCATACACTGCATTTACCTTTAAACCTGTTCCCATTTCGCGAATTACCTGCTCTATTTGAATGGCTAATTCTCTTGACGGAACTAAAATTAAAGCCTGAATTTCTTTATTATCTGGTTCTATTAATTTTAAGGTTGGCAATAAAAAACCTAAGGTTTTACCGGTTCCTGTTGGCGATAATATTACGGTATTTGTAGTTTCATCAATAGTTGAAATGGCTTTTTTTTGCATTTCATTTAATTCATAAATATTTAGTTTAGCTAAAATATCTTCTTGTGTTTTCACTGTCATTGCCATAATTATTATATATCTATGAAGTTTTTATTGATGGCAAAGATAAGTAGTGTTTATTTATTTATCTTAAAAACACCATTTATTCGTTATTTTAATTGGTATTTTTAATTTTAACTTACTTTAACTAATTAGTTAAAAAAAACACCGCTTAAAGTGATTTAATTAAATTATTTTTGCTCGGATTATTAAATAATTTTAAGTTGTTAAATTACTATTCTTACAAACATGCTGTATCTAATCAATGGGTAACATTTGTACATGGTGCTGGTGGTAGCAGTGCTATTTGGTACAAACAACTTAGAGATTTTAAAAAACATTTTAATGTTTTAATTTTAGATTTACGTGGGCACGGAGATAGTAAATCTATTATAAAATCATCTTTTAATAAAAAATATACTTTTGATGCAATTACAGATGATATTGTTGAAGTTATAGAGCATTTAAAAATTAAAAAATCGCATTTTGTTGGTATTTCTTTGGGTACAATTTTAATAAGAAATTTAGCCGAAAAGAAACCTAATTTAGTAACTAGCATGATTATGGGTGGCGCCATTATTAAGTTTAATTTACGCTCTCGTTTTTTAATTTTTGTTGGTAATATGTTTAAATCAATTGTGCCATACATGCTTTTATATAAGCTTTTTGCTTTTATAATTATGCCAAAGAGAAATCATAAAAAATCTCGGTTACTATTTGTTAACGAAGCCAAAAAATTATATCAAAAAGAATTTTTGCGTTGGTTTAAATTAACTTCAGAAATTAATCCACTTTTGCGTTTATTTAGAATGAAAGATTTAAAAATTCCTACATTATATATTATGGGAGATGAAGATCATTTATTTTTACCTTCAATAAAAAATGTGGTTGAAAAACATGTAAACGCTTCTTTAATTGTGCTAAAAAAGTGTGGTCATGTAGTTAACGTAGAAAAAGCGACTCTTTTTAACACAAAAACCATTACATACATTAATTCTATAGCTTAATTACGTTTTTTAAGTTCTCTTTTTAAAGAACGTCCTCTAGGTTCATCGCCTTCTTGAAGTACAATTTTAGAATGCAAAAACTTTACTGCAGCAGCAGATCCTTTTACTTTTGATGCGCTACGTTTTAACATTTCTGTTTCAAAAGCTGTTAATACGCTTTCTCTGATTCCATTTTTTTTCCATTCTGATAAAGAGCTACATCCTTTTGATATTCCTCTAGCTAACGCTAAGGCATCTAACAATGCTTGATTCGCTCCTTGCCCTTTAAACGGACTCATTGGGTGAGCTGCATCACCAATTAATGTTATATTTTTTCCTTTAGATAACAATTCTGAAGTCAATAATTCTCTGTCATATACTGGATATCCAGAAACATTACTTTCATCAGTAGCTTCTAAAATTTGTGGAATAGGATTGTGCCACGGAGTTCTACGACAGGCTTCTTCTTTAAGTGCTTTAGATCCTTTTGCGCTTAACTCTTTTGCTGCTGCTTCTGACATCGGAAAACTAAGTTGCCACATTACAGAATCTGATGTAAAGGGCATCATATAAATACGTTCGTTTCCATTTGCAGTTTGAAATACAGTAGCAGAATCTAACAAAGAACTTTCTGTGTTTTTAATAGCTGATAAAGGACAAATACCTAGTATTACAATACAACCTAAGTAATGTAAAGGCGTAACCGCATCGCCAATTAAAAGTTTACGCACCGAACTACGAATACCATCTGCACCAACTACTAAATCTGCTTTTTCTTTTTTTATTTTTCCTGCAACCTCAAAACTCAGTTCAACACTTTCATCTTCAGATTCTTTAAAATTGATTAATTGATGTCCCCATTTTACGGATTTATGATTTCCTAATTGTTCTAATAACTCAAATCGTAAAGATTGACGTGCAATATGAACATTGGTACGTTTCGGAGACGTTTTAACCTCCGAATTTACCCACTTTCTCATTCCCCACTCGCCAATTATTTTTCCTTCAGAATTATGAACTACATGTTTTGTAGAAACAACACCTTCTTTTAACTTAAAAATTCCCAAACCTTTAATTGCATTACTTGCTTGCTGTAATGTAAGTCCGTAACCCTGAGATCTAGAATCGAAACTAAGGTCTCGTTCATAAAGTGTAAACGAAATTTTACGATGTAAACAAGCCACTGCAAGTGCCACACCACCAATACCTCCGCCAATAATGGCAACATGCGGGTAATTTTCAGTATCTGCTATTGGATAATTAGCAACCGATAACAATCCTGAACCGTTACATTTTAAACACGAATATTGTTCTGCTTTAGGGCGGATAGGTGCATCTCCCTTCTTATCAGATTTTTCGTATTCATTTAGCGCAGTTTGATAACGTAGTTTTACATTTTTACGTATTCTCCTGTTTTTTTTACCAAGTCCTTGGCATTCTTTACAAGTAGTAAAACTAGATGTTGGTTTTTTAGCTGTTTTCAATTATTATTTTTAGTAAAATTTACATTCCTAAATTTCAGTTCGCCTGCTGTTTTAAAAGGTAAAGGTTCTAAATGTGTATGATTTTCATCATAAATTTCACCTGATTCTTTTTTAATTTTATACCAAGATTCTTGAAATTTAGAAATTACATTAACAGCATAATACGTTTCTTTTTCTCTAATTATAATTTCATCTTCAAAATTATGTAAATCAGAAATATTTATACCGATTGCTTTTACAACAAAAGTAATCTGTTTTTTTATTGCTGATGTTTCTTTATAAAACGCAATATCATTTTTATTTAATAACGCTACGGGATTTGCTATTGAGTTTTTATAAACTGTTTTTGAAGATAAATTTACTCCTACATCAAAATAAAAAGAAGAATTTATTGGTAAATACTTAATTGGATTTTTAAAATACACGTAAATTTCTTCGCCATTCGTCATTATTTTTGTTTGTGTAAAATTCTTAACACTCACTTTTTCATCAACTAAATTTAATGCTAATTTAATAATAGCATCTTTTCCTAAATTTATAATATCCTCTACTCCTTTACTCATTTTTGGTTTATTTTCAGGAGTTTCTTGAGAGATAGAAACTGGTGAAATTAGTAATAATAGTACAATAATAAAGGCTTTAAAAATTCTCATTTTTTATGTTTTTATACGCTATTTTACAACCTTAATCCACTGCCCTTTTGTACGCGCAATATAATCGTTATCGTACATGGCTTCTACCTGAACTCCTGGTAAATAATAAGTTCCTAAATACGAAGCATTTAAAAGCACTTTAAATGTTTTCGTTTCATACGCTTTTAAAGTAAAATAATTGTTGATACTTGCATCGCGAATATCAGTAAAATCAACTTGAGAAGAATTAGTCGTATTACCAAAATCAGTAAAACGCGTATTTACAATTTCCCATCCCGAAGGCATAAATTGTGTTAATGCTACATTTTCTATTTTATCATTGGTTGCATTTTTAACGGTAACTTCTGCTACAAAATTAGTTCCTTGCGATAAATTATCAATCGCTACTCGATTACCATCTTTTGTTTTATAAGTAATTGTTACTTCTAAATTTTGCTGAATTACTTTTTCTTTTCCAACAGGTAAAATTCCTTTATTAAATATACGAGCATATAATACACCACTACTTTTATTCGTAATTTTAAAGGTATTTTCTTTATTTACATCTTCAATATCTTCAGCATATAAAGCTTTTGAAATGTTAATCGTTTTAGTATTTTTATTTAATGTATAAATCGCGTTAACTCCTGTACTTTCACCGTTTTGTAACGCATATTTACTCATCGATAATAAACTATAAGCAGTTGTTTGAGTGCTCATCCATTGCTCGCTCGATAAGTTTTCGGCTATTTCTTTTGCTAATTTTATTGCTTTTATTTGATCGTTTAACAACGTATAAGTATCTAAAGCCATGGCTTTATTACGAGTTTCTGATCCGTAATTAGAATAACGCCTTTTACTAAAACTAGTAGCATTTAACTGATTTAAAATTCCTTTTGCTATCGATTTTTTTCCAATCAATGCATAGGCACTTGCTAATCGCATTTTTGCTTCGTTTGAAATATTTTTTGTTTCACGTAAACGATTCATCGAAGCAATATCTGCACTATTTGCCAAACTTAATGTATACAACCTGTATGCTTGTGATAAAGCATTATTATAGTAAGTTGAATTATTTCTCCAATTACGAGATTGTTGTTTTTGATAACTAATCCATTTCGATTTAAAACCAATTGGTAAAGCGTACCCTTTCTTTTCAGCTTCCATCATAAAATGACCAGCGTATGAAGTTCCCCAGCTATTCGCCCTTCCGTTTCCTTGCCAATAAGACAATCCACCGTTTGATATTTGAAAATCAGATAAACGTTGAATAGTAGCCTTTATATTTCGTTCAATATCTTGCTGTTTTTCTTCTGATAAATCAAAAATTGCTGCTAAATATAACTGCGGAAACGCACTAGAAGTGGTTTGCTCTACACAACCGTGTGGATATTGAATTAAATATCCCATTCGTTTGGTAAAATTCATTGGTGGTAAGGTAGATAACTCTACACTTACCGCATTGGTGCCTTTAGTACCAAATGTGGTAAAATTAAATTCTTTTTGTTCGTTTGATGTTAGTACCACATCTTTTACTTCGGTTGTTATCGGATTCGGATTTAACACATCTATTTCTACTTCGTAGGATGCTTTTTCGCGACCAGAAACAGCATCAATTTGTACTTTTCCTATTCCTTTAAAATCATTAACTTTTAACGTAAAATAAGCCATTTTTTCATCTGGCTGATTAAATGATATTGTTTGCGATTTATTACCCATAATGGTAAACGACTCGTTTGGTTGTACCGTTACTTTTACTTTTTTAACCGAAGGTAACATTGCAAACACTGTTACTGGTAAGGTTACGGTTTCTTGCGGCGTAATTTTACGTGGTAATGAAGCTAAAATCATTACGGGTTTACGAACAAAAGCTGTTTTTTCAGCACTTCCATACGCTTCATTTTTTGCATCCGTAGCAACAACCATTGCACGTACCGAACCTACATATTTAGGAATTTTTATTTTATGTTCTTTACGATCGCCTTTTGCTAAATTAAAAGGCCCTAAATAAGTAACCATTGGTTTAAAACGGTTGGCTTTTTTATTTTTACTTCCAGCCTCAGCTTCATCACCACCAATACTTAATATCTGATTTACTTTTCCGCCATAGGCGCCAATTACATCATCAAAAATATCCCAAGTTTTTACACCTAATGATTGACGAGCGTAAAAAGTATGCCAAGGATTTGGTGTTTTAAAACGTGTTAAATCTAACAATCCGTCATCAACCAAAGCAATTGTATAGGTCATTGCTTTTCCGTTTTTTTCTTTAACACTAATTTTTGCAGTTGATTCAGGTCTTAACTCATCTGCTAAGTCAATTTCTGGCGCTAATTTAGTGGTAGGATCGTTTACCAACATTGGTATAGATCCGTACATACGAATTGGTAAATCATTTATAGTTTGACTGTGTTTTTGTAATAATGATATATTAACAAACACATTGGGTGTATAATTTGCCAATACCGGAAAATTAAATTCGGTTTGTTTAGCAGAAGTTTCTACCCAAAAATGATCTAATACTTCGGTTCCGTTTTCAATGGTAATTAAAGCTCTTCCTCCTTCTGAAGAAGGAAATTTTACCGTAGCAGTTTCATTTACTTCATACGATTCTTTATCGGTAGTAAAAACCAACATCGTAGCATTGGTTTTATCTTGACTTCCTTTTTTCTTTCCGTACCAAGATGGCCAATCAAAATAAGCAATATTAGAAGTAACATGTTTACTTTTCTTATCGGTTACTTTTACTAGGTAACGCCCCCAGTCGTTTTCACTTACTTTTAAATTAAACGAACCTTTACCGCTAGCATTTGTTTTTACTTGCAGTGTTTTATACGTTTGATGATGACGCGTACCATCGTAATTAGAAAGTCCGTTATCAGAAGTACTCCACCACCAACGCCATGATAATTTATATACCTTAACTTCTAAGTCGTTAGCTACTCCTATTCCGTTTTCGTTAACAGTTGCTACATTAAACGTATATTTTTCATCTGTAAATAAATAGTTTTTAGATTGTTGTTCTTCGGCATTTAAAAGTCCGACATAAGTTTTATAAGGCGATACTTTTTTAGAAAACACATCAGTACTAAAATCTCCTCCATTTTCATATACCTTTGTAATAAAACTTGCTTTTAACATTCCTGGAGCTTTGTTATCTAACTTTGGTTTTACAGAAAAAGTTGTTTTTCCTTCGTTATTTAAAGTTCCTTTTAATACTTTAAATTCTTCGGTTCTAAAACGTCTCGTAACATCATCAAAATTATAATTCTTAAACTTCGGAAAAACAGTTTTCGTTTGCGTAAACTTTCCGTTAATATCTAATTTTAATTCTCTTGCAATGGCACCATGCAGCCATTTTACTTCAACATTCCCTTCTATTAAAGTATTTGCTTTTACAAAATCGGTTGGTGTTTGTAATTTAATTTTTAAACGATTTGGCTTTATTGTTTCTATTTTAAGTGTTTTGTTAAAAACTGCACCACCAACACTTACTCGCAACTTCCAGTTACCTGTAATTGCATCTGTATTGCTTTTTGGTGTATAAGCATATACATTGTTGCTGTTTTTATATAAAATTTTTCTTTCAATAATTTTTCCTTGCGGATTTATCAATTCAAATTTAATTGGGTGATTTTCTGGTATCGGGTTTGCATTGTCGTTTAACACAAAAGTTAAAAATAATTGATCGCCTGGTCGCCAAACACCACGTTCGCCATAAATATATCCTTTAATTCCTTTTTGCAGTTTTGTTCCTGAAACATCAAATTTACTCATAGACAAAGCATTTCCGTCTTTCAATTTAACGTACGTAGTATTTTTATCTTTAGTAATTACAGCAAAAAAAGCATTTTTAATATCAGTAAAATTTACAATACCATCTTTATTTGTTGCTGCACTTTTAATAGGCTGTTGCTGTAAATTATATAAAGTTACAATAGCTCTATTAACAGGCATTGTGGTTAATAAATTAGTTACTGCTATAAAATTTGTACCGTTATTTCCTTTTTTTACAATTGCTCCTATATTGGTAGCTAAGATGTTTGTTGTTTGGTTTTTGTTGTAAAAATAAGATGCTGTACACGGGTTTTTTCTATCATTCCAACGGTAACTATAATAATCGTCGTTACTGTAATAATTAGGGCTGTCGTATTGTTTGGTATTTACCTCTTTTTTACCGTAAATAATGGTGCTATTGTTTGTTGTTTCATCACAAGAATAATTTGAGTATTGTTGCTTAAATGAAAACTCAACTCTATACATTGCGCCATTTTCTACTGATAAAATTTCAGCTAAATCTATTGCAAAAGCATTTTCTTTTGTTAAATCTACACCTTGATTACTTAAATTAACAGTGTATTTAGCTTCCGGACGCCCAACATAACGCAAATTACCTCGATTATCTAAATTATTATTTTGCAAAAACTGTAAAACATTGTCTTTGTAAATTTTATAAACTGTTACATCAACGGCTTTTAAATTAACTGCTTTAAAATTGATTTTTAGGTTTTTTGAATTCGGAATTATCGTTCCGCTTTTTAATAAACTTACTGATGGTTTTAATTGCTGAAAATGTAGTATTTTACTGTAGTTTTGTTTTAAATTATAACCTTCGGCGCTTTTAATACCTTTAAATATTTCAATAGCTACCTTGTTTTTAAAAGATGCCTTCGGATAAATAACCACGCTATTATTGGTTATTTTATAGGTGAACTTTCTTTTTTGAGTATTTTTAAACTGAATTAAACCTTCTAAATTTTGTGCTTTTTTTATTGGGTCAGAAAAACTAATTTCAATATGTTGTTTGTCTGTATTTGTTACTTCAACATTTAATACTTTAAACGTATTTTTTCCTGTAATGGTTAACTCTCTTTCTCCTTTTGAGGTTGATTTAATAGAAGCTCCGTTCCACAATACTTTTAAACTTTCATCATCAACAAATCGCTCTAAACTATCTATTTTAAAAGATACTTTAGAAGCTAATTTTTCAAAAGCCTCAAATTTTATTGTCGCTTTTTTCCCTTTATATTTTGCTTGTATTAAATCTGCTAATTTTTCTTTATCAATAACGTCGCTGGCTGTTAAAACACCATCAATATAATACCAATTTTTATTATAAACTTTTGGCGATTGCAATGAAATGTTAAATAATAACTCTCTTGTTTTTACTTTAATTGTAAAGTTTTTTAAAGCATCTTCAACATCATCATATAATTTTGATAAATGAAGTGTTACTGTATATTCTTTATTACTCGCTAATTTTTCGCTAGGTACAAATGAAATAACATTGTCTTTAAAAATAACTTCTCCTTTTACTTTTGGATTAATATTAACCACATCATTGGTTACCAATGCATCGTTTATTTCCTTTTTTAAGAAAAAATCGAATTTAGGGGTTACAGAAATCAATTTTTCAGGAAAAACAGTTACATATTTATTGTATGCATTTATATTACTTTCTGTTTTTACAGTTGGTTTACATGCATTTGTAATGCACAATAATAAAACCAAAATAATTAGCTGTACCCTTTTTTTCATAATCAACAATTTTTATACTTTTTTAGGAAGTCTTTCAAAGTTACATTTTTTTACAAAAAAGAAGCATACAAGTTCTCTCTAAATTTTATAATCCTTAATTTTGTAACGAAATAATGAATTTAGAATATGTTAGGATTAAAATTTGAAACTGAAACTTCTTGGGCTGATATTGCGAAAGATAATTTACAGCAAATATTAACAGATCATGCTTTTTTAGAGCAAAAAGCAGCTTCAAATGCAGTTTCTATTATTATAAATTATTCTGAAGAAACCGAGCTTGTACAAAGTATGAGTGAAATTGCTATTGAAGAAATGGAGCATTTTAAAATGGTGCACGATTTTATGGTAAAACGCGGAATGGTTTTAGGGCGCGAGCAAAAAAACGACTATGCAATTCAACTTCAAAAGTTTTTTACAAAAACAAAAGATCGTACAAACGCATTAGTACAACGTTTATTAATTGCTGCCTTAATTGAAGCAAGAAGTTGTGAGCGTTTTAAAGTTTTTTCTGAAAATATGGAAGACAAAGAATTAGCTAAATTTTATAAGGATTTAATGATTTCTGAAGCCAACCATTATACCGTGTTTTTAGGATTTGCGCGTAAATATCAAGACAGAACAATTGTTGATGAAAAATGGGAAGCTTTGCTTGCTTTTGAAGCTGAAATGATGCGAAATCGTGGTACTTTGGCTAAAGTACACGGATAAAAAATTAGGGAAATTTAAAAAAAGATATTTTAAAACTCGTAAACTTTACAACTCTAAATGTTTAGCAAAGAAGAATCAGCACAATTACGCAAAGAATTTTGGACAAGTTTTGGGAAATCATTTCCTAGAAAATGGCTGTTATACAACACTAAAATAAAAGGAGTTGCTTTTAAGTTTCAAGCAGACCGTAAAACCGCATCGGTTTGTTTAGATTTTGAAAACCCTGAAGATATTGTAAATGAAGTTTTATACGATCAATTACTTTCTTTAAAAACCATTTTAGAAACCGAATATTTACCAGAAGTTATATACCATGATAATTTTGAGCTAGATAACCGTAAAATTATTCGTCGTATTTATGTTTCGTACGATAAGAAATTTAGCATCCATAATAAAAATACTTGGCGCGATTGCTATGAATTTTATGTAGCAACTATGACACAATTTGAACTGTTTTTTTACGAATACGAAGATTTTATTAAACAAGCTATTTAATAAAAAAATTGTTCTTAACTTTTACTTTTTATGATGATTCAAAACGACACTATTATTGCATTAGCAACACCATCAGGTGTTGGCGCCATTTCTGTAATTCGCCTTTCTGGAGAAAAAGCCATAGAAATTGTTGCTTCTTTTTTTAAATCTATTACAAAGAAAAAGTCGCTTTTAAACCAAAAAACGCACACCATACATTTAGGACATATTATTAAAAATAATATAATTTTAGATGAAGTTTTAGTATCCGTTTTTAAAAATCCAACATCGTACACTGGCGAAAATGTGATAGAAATCTCGTGTCATGGGTCAGCTTTTATTCAGCAAGAAATTATCCAATTATTTTTACAAAATGGCTGTAGAATGGCAGATAATGGAGAATTTACCATGCGTGCTTTTTTAAACGGCAAGATGGATTTAAGTCAAGCCGAAGCTGTAGCCGATGTAATTGCATCTAACTCTGCGGCGAGTCATCAAATGGCAATACAGCAAATGCGTGGTGGAATTACCAATGAATTAAAAGAATTACGAGCTAAATTATTAGATTTTGCTGCTTTAATTGAATTAGAACTCGATTTTTCTGGTGAAGATGTAGAGTTTGCTGATAGAACAAAGTTTAAAGAATTAGTTGCTAAAATCACCTTTGTATTAAAACGTTTAATTGATTCTTTTGCCTTTGGAAACGCAATGAAAAACGGAATTCCAGTTGCCATTATTGGTGAACCAAATGTTGGAAAATCAACTTTATTAAACACACTTTTAAACGAAGAAAAAGCCATTGTTTCAGACATTGCTGGTACCACTCGCGATGCTATTGAAGACGAAATGATTATTGACGGTGTTGCTTTCCGTTTTATAGATACTGCCGGAATTAGAGAAACGGAAGATATTGTAGAAAATATCGGAATTAAAAAAGCTTACGAAAAAGCAGAAAATGCACAATTAATTATTTTCTTAATCGATTCTAATAAATTTTCGCATTCTAGTGATGAGTTTTTAGAAGAAATTGAAACGATAAAGCAACGTTTTCCTAATAAGCGATTACTAGTTATTGCTAACAAAATTGATACGTTGTCTTGTCATGATTCAGCTGTTTTACAATCGGAAATAGAAAATCTTATTCTTCTTTCTGCAAAACAAAAAACAGGAATCGAAGAATTAAAAACCGAATTAACTTCTTTAGTAAACACCGGCGCGTTAAGCAATAATGAAACCATTGTGAGTAATTCTCGCCATTTTGAAGCTTTAAATAACGCTTTAATTGCAATTACCTCTGTACAACAAGGAATTGATTTAGAAATTTCTACCGATTTATTTTCTATCGATATTAGAGAATGTTTACGTCACTTAGGAAATATCACCGGAGAATACGATGTTGACAAAGATATTTTAGGTCATATTTTTGGGAATTTTTGTATCGGGAAGTAATAAAATAATTCTCACCAAACTATAAAACAAAAAAACAGCTAATTATTAATTAGCTGTTTTTTTGTTAAATTATTTCAATCTCTAATCCCATCCTGGAGCATCAGGACTTTGTGCTTGTGCTTTTTCTGGACTTAAAATTAAATAGGTTCCCAAGGCAGTTAAAGCGGTATATTTACCATACTTCCCTAACTTTTTTAGAGCCTCTTCTCTTGATATTAATTCGTCTTTTATTTTTTTATTTTTTTTCATCTTGATTTACTTCTTAAGTATAATTTTTTGCGTTTTACTTCCTAACTCTGATCCTACATTTACAATATAAATTCCAGTTTCTATATCTAACAAAGGCATCGTGTTTTTACCTTTAGCTTCAATGGTTTTATTCAATAATAATTGACCATTAATGGTATATAGTTTTATTGTAAAATCGCCTTCTGAAATTCCATCAATAATTAAATTTTTGCTTTCATTTGTGTACACTTTAACCTCATCAATATGTTTTATCTCATTAGGTATTATACTTTGCTTTGCGTGTAAATAAAAACGACCTGTTTCATTTACTTTTTCTGTAATATTTACTGTATAAACATCGTTTGTACTAGCATTTAATTTTGTAAAAGTTTGTAGTTTTTTATCCTCTATAAAAACTGAAACTCCTGCTGATAAATCTTTTAAGGTTGCTGTAAATGTTACTTCTTCTCCTTCTGAAATTTTTAAACCTAAAGGAATAATTGTGGTTTCGATATTATTAATTGGTAAAGACTGAATTGTAAAATCGCCTTTATTTTCAGTATCTACTAGTTTTGTATAAATATCAAAATCTTGTCTTCCAAAGTTTCCTAAATCATATCCTGGATCTAATCCGATTGTAGCATTCTCAAAATACTTAATTACTGTTGTAATTGTTGTGTTTTTTGAAGTTGCTGATAATTGAATACTTGGCTTATTTACCGTAATTCCTCTTGCAAAAACTCCGCCTGTTATTGGTTGATTTTTTCTTTGAGATTCATTAAAAATAACATCAGATATTCCTGTGCTTGTTTTTATAAAAAAACCTTGTCCTGGTGCTAAAGAAGCTTCAGAGGTTATTAATGATTTACCAACATATTTATCTTGTTGATTATCCCAAACATATACTCCTACATTTGCTGGGTCTAACTTGCTTGAATTTTCATTGATAAAATTAGTTCCTCCGTTTTCGTTTATCGGTAAAAAAGCAGTGTACGGATTTCCTATTGCATTCCATTCTGATGCAACTACTGTTTTACTAATATTGTTAATCGTAACTGTTCCTGTAAAACTTACCGTTCCGTCAGTACCTCTTGATATAGCATAGCTTCTCCCCTTTTCGAAGGTTATATTCGGATTTGCAGCTAAATAAGCTACATCATAATATATCCATTTTGATCCCGATGGTTTGCTATCATCATAATAAGAAACTGCATAACGATTTGGTGAAGTAGTTGTATTTACTCGAATATTGTTATTTACATTTTCTACAAATTCTTTGATACTTTGCCCATCAACAGGTGCCGACACAATGCTCCATTTACTGGCCAATAAACCTCCACGCTCATAAGTTACCGTTCCATTTGAAGTCCCTTTTACCAATAAAGATCCGCTATTTAAAGCTGTAGATGTAATTTTAAAAGTTCCGCTATTTGTAAAATCTCTATCTGTGGTTAGTGATCCATCTTCTGAAATATCAAATGATGACAAAGCTTCAACTGTTAAGTTATTTATCTGAACTACCGAACTTACCTCTGGTGCTGTTGCTACATTTGGAATAATTACATTATCTGTAATAATTGGTGCTGCTGAACCACTCCAATTACTGCCCGTTAACCAAGAGGAATTTGTGTTTCCTGTCCAGTTTATTGAGCTAATATTTCCACAATTTTCACTAAAACTAGCTCCTGCATCTTTTTGCCATTTTAAGATATTACCACCACCAGTAGCTGTTAAATATGCTCCATTTTCATCATCTACCTCTATACAGCTAAGGTTTGGGTTTCCTGTAGCGTGCATATTATGCATATCTATGTTGTTTCCGTTTTTTACGTTTAAACTTTCTAAATTATTATTTTCAACAATTAAGTAATTTAAGTTTGTGTTTGCCGAAGCATCTATTGTTGTAATGGTATTATTAGAAAGCCATACAGACTCTAGTTCTAAATTATTACTAAGATCTACATTACTAAGCATATTATCTGCTGCTTGAAATTCTATAAGATTTGGCATATTAGATATTGATAATGCCGTTAAGGTATTATTGTTTATATACAATTCTTCTAATAAGTTATTATTAGATAAATCGATAGTGCTTAAACCACATTCTTCTGCATATAAATTCCATAGGCTTAGATTTGAACTTACATCTAGTGTATTAATAGTATTTCTGCTTATACTTAACTCATTTAAAACCGAAAGGTTCGTAACATCAATACTTGTTAGATTGTTATCGTTTAATTTTATAGCCCTTAACTGGGCATTATTGGTAAAATCTATTGTATTAATAGTGTTGTCTTGAGCATATAATACTTCTAATTGGATATTTGTACTAACGTCAATATTTGTAAGATTATTATAACTTATATTTATAATAGTTAACTGTGTGTTATTGCTTAAATCAATACTAGTTAAAGCATTCTGTCTGATGTTTAAATATGTTAATGCTACAAAATCTTCAATACCTGTAGCATCGGCAATTCCTTTAAAAAATACATTTAAACTGGTTAATGTGTTAATGTTACTTGTTAGTACATAATCATCTAGCACATCATCATGTCCTAAATCTATTAAAGCTTGTTCAAAATTATCATCTGGCACGTAGGTATAAAATTCTGGACAAAACTCATTAAAGCTTGTTTGTGCATCAATGTTTGTCCAATTGGTTGTACTATACGCTGCATCATCTACCTGAATACAAGTTAAACTTGGGTTATTTAAGGCGTTAAACACAGTAACTTCTGAATTATCGCCACCTTTTATATTAAAAGATTCTAAAGCATTATTATTTACGATAACTTCAGATAAACCGCCATCTTTATTATTGGACAGATCTAAACTCAAAATGCTATTATTTGCAGCATTTAGTATGTTTAAATCTTCACTATTAAAGACATCTAATTCGGTTAAGTTATTGTCTGCTACATTCAGTTCTACCAAAGCGATTGCAGTTGAAACATCTAAAGCGTTTAAATTATTATCGTCTAGTTCTAATTTTAGTAAAGCATTTGCCGTACCTAAATTGATGGATCCTATAGCACTACTGGATGCGAAAAGATATTTTAAGGTTGGATTATTTGAAAAATCTAAGGTTGAAATAGAATTGTCTCTTAAATAAACTTCGTCTAACAACGGATTGTTTGAAAAATCAATATTTGTAATATTAGTTTCTGAAGCACTTATATAATCTAAATCTGGATTATTAGAGAGATTCAAACTAGTTATAGGATTTCTACTGCAAGTAAAAAAACGTAATTGATTTAATGGTGTTGTATCTATTGTACTTATAGTATTACCGCTAAGCTGTAAACTTGTTATTGCTGTATTATTGCTAATATCAAGACTTGTTAAATTGTTATTTCTTAACCTTAATCTTTCTAAAAGAAGATTGTTACTAACATCGATGCTTGTTAATTGGTTGTCAGACAAATTTAACTCAATTAACTGTGTTAAGGTTGTCACGTTAATTGCTGTTATATTTGGATTATTAGTAATATTAAGTTCTTGTAAAGCGATAAAATCTTCTAACCCAGTTACATCGGAAATTGTTGTGTTATTAAAGCCAAAAAATGGCATTGTATCAATATTACTAGTTACTACATAATCGTCTAATACATCGTCTAAGCCATAGTTAATAAGTGTTTGCTCAAAAGCATCGTCTGGCACGTAAGTTAGGCCATAATAACAGTTTTCATTAAAACTGGTTTGCATATCAATAGCAGTCCAATTTGCAGTACTATAAGTAACGTCATCTACTTGTATACAAGTTAAATTAGGGGTATTTGTACTATCAAAATTTGCTGTTAAGATATTTGTATTTTCACCGTTTTTAATATTTAAGCTTGCTAAATTTGCATTATTATTTGCAATAACTTTCGTTAATAAAGTATTGCTGCTTAAGTCTAAATCTTCTAACGCTGTATTACTTGCTTCAAAATTTATAAGTTGTGTATTGTTAGAAACATTTAAATTTGAGATAGGATTATTAGTTACATTTAAATTATCTAATAATAAATTACTACTTACATCTAGTGCTGCTAAGTTATTATCATAAGCTCTTAACAGTTGTAAATCGGTAAGTGTAGAAACATCTAAGGTTGTAATGTTATTTCTATCACAATACACGGTTCTTAAATTTGTATTGTTAGAAATATCTATGGTAGTGATATTATTTACTTGGCATTGTAAGGTTACTAAGGCTGTAAAATCTTCAATACCTGTCATATCAACAATATTCTGAAAACGAAGATCTATTGAAGTAAGGTTACTAACATGACTAGTTGTTACGTAATTGTTTAACACATCATCGTGACCTAAATCGATAAGTTTTTGTTCAAAACCATCATCAGGAACATAAGTAACCTCACAACTATTGGTATTAAAAAATGTTTGTGCATCAATAGTTGTCCAATTAGTGGTACTATAAGCAGCAGTATCTACCTGAATACAAAAAAGATTTGGGTTGTTATTAGCGCTAAAATTACCACCAGACATGTTGGTATTATTGCCATTTTGAATATTCAACTGTGTTAAATTCGGACAATTACTAACATTTATACTCGTTAAAGCCGTATTATTAGAAGCATCAATTTCGGAAAGGCTAGTTTGGTTTGCACGTAACAATGTCAATGCATTGTTTTGAGAGATATTTAATGATGTCAGAGGGTTTCCATTACATTGTAACGATTGTAATGCCAAATTGGATGACATATCTATTGTAGAGACGTTACTATTTCCAATATTAAAATCTTTTAATGCGGCAAAATCTTCTATTCCTGTAAGGTTAGAAATAGAGCGTGCTCCAATAATTAAAGACTCTACAGTTTCAATTTCTGAAGTCAATACATAATCATCAATAACGGTATTGCTTACAATACCTAAATCGATAAGTGCTTGTTCAAAATTATCGTCTGGTATATACGTTAATTCGCAAGATGTTTCAGTAAAGGTTGAAGCAGCATCAATATTTGTCCAGTTGGTAGTGCTGTAAGCTTCATTATCCACTTCTATACACACTAAGCCTGGGTTTTCGGTAGCATTAAAATTTGTAACATTGTTATTATTACCATTTTTAACGTTAAGTATAGCTAAATCATTATTATTAATTACAATCTCAATTAAATTGACGTGTGTAGAAAGGTTTAGAACTGACAGATTATTATTACCTGCTGTAAAATGCTCAAGATTGGTATTGTTTGAAATATTAAGGTTAGACATACCATTACCAGAAATGTTTATAGATTCTAATAAAATGCAACCAGTAATATCTATGGTTTCACCAGACAATCCGTAAGACGCGTTATTGCTTATATCTAAAGTTTTAAGCTGAGTGAATGCCGAAAAATTAATAGCTTGACTAAAAAAGTTAGTATTCATATCTAATGTTTCTAAAGCTACAAATGCTTCAATACCTGTAGTATTTAAAATACTTTTATTACTAACATCTAATGTGGTTATGGTGTTTATATTTTCGGTGTATACATAGTCGTCTAATGCATAATCGTAACCTAAATCAATTAAAGCTTGTTCAAAATTATCATCTGGAACATAGGTTTGAGAACAGGTTTCACTAAAATAATGATGCGCATCTTTGTTATTCCAGTTTGCAGTACTATGTGCCGAATCATCAACTGTAATACAGCTTAAATTTGGGTTGTTATTGATTATTGGATTTAAATTAATCTTCCCATTTCTAACATTTAAAGCAATTAAAGCGTTGTTATTTATCTGTAACGCCGATAAATTTTGATTTGCAGAAACATCTAAAGTAGTTAAGTTATTATTAAAAAGTAAAAGTATTTCAAGGGGCGTTATATTTGAAACATCAATACTCGTAATAACATTATTTTGAAGAGATACGTTTTGTAAATTACTATTATTACTTAAATCTACACTACTTAAATTGTTATCTGGAAGCGTTAAGCGTTTTAATTTATCATTATCACTTAAATCAATACTCGTTAACGAACAATTTACAAGAGTTAAGTTTTCTAAATCATCAAAGTGTCTTAAAATTGTTAAATCTGTTAATGGTATATTTTGAATGGTTAAATTCAATAAAGAGTTAATGTCTTCTCTATTAATCAATCCGTTTAATGTACCATCACTATCTATGTTTTGATCAATTAAAGCTTGTTCAAAATTGGCATCAGAAATAGGAACGTTTTGCGAAAAACAAAGCTGACTTGAAATAACAACCAAAAAGAGTAATAGTTTTTTCATAAGGCAAAGTAGATTTTTGTATACTTTACAATAATACTAGATCTTACTTTACAAACTATTATTTTAAGAGTGGCAAAAAGTGGCAAGCCTTATGTTACATGGAATTGACAAACATTTTAAAATGAAAAACCTTATATTGTGATCTTGTTTTTAACATCATTTTTATTTCAATGAAACATCTTTTATTTATTCTTTTTTTAATACAAACAACCTATTGTTTTTCGCAACAAAAGAATGATTCTATTTTTAATAAACTGATGAAATCAGGAAAAAAACATAGAAATAAAAACCCTAAAAAAGCACTTTTTTACTTTGCTAAAGCATTAGAAAAAGCAAAAGAGAATGATACAAAAACACAACTAGCAAAATCTTACACTTACTTAAGTTACGCTAATAGAGATTTAGCAAATTACCCTAAAGCTTTAGATTATTTATTTAAATCATTACGTGTAAATGAGTTTTTAAAAGATAGTACACGTATTGCTATTAATTATTTTGATATGGCCAATGTTAATCGTTATATAAATGATTATGAAAATGCCTTAAATTATTTTAAAAATGCTTTAACAATTTATAAATCAACAAATGATTCATTAAACCAAGCACTTACTTATGAAGCTATGGGAATTGTTTATAGGAGAACCCAAAAACTACATGATGCCGAAAAAGTATATGATAAAGCAGCAAGTTTATTTGCAATTTTAAAAAAGAAAAGAGGTAGTAATCGTTTAAAAGCTAACAAAGCACGGTTATATATAGATTTAAAAAAGTATAAGGAATCTTTATCTATTTATTTTAGTCTACTTGATTATTATAAAAAGAAAAAAAACGAAAGATCTTTGCAAACTTTTTACGGTAACATTGCGCTTAACTACCAAATGTTAAAGCAACATAAATTAGCTATTAAATATTTAGATTCTGCCATAAATATTTCTACTAAAAATGGTTATCGAGATCGTACATCTATTAATTTAAAATTTAGAAGTGAAAATTATAAAGCTTTAAAAAACTATAAAAAAGCACTAAATGACTATCAACTTTATAAAGTATATAACGATTCTATTTTTAATTTTAAAAATTCCAAAAAAATAAAAGAGTTAGAACTTAAATATAGTTTTGAAAAAGAACAATTAAAAGATAGCTTACAATATGCAGCTAAAGAACAAAAGCTTGTTATTAAAGCGGAAGCTCAAAAAAAAGAAGTTCAATTATATGTTATTCTTTTAATTATTACGGCTCTCGCTCTTTTTTGCACGATCCTTTTTTATTTATACAAAAAAAGGTTAAATATTGAACTTAAAGAAAAACGTAAACTAGAGTTTGATCTACTAAATAGTAAACTAGAAAACATTAATAATTATACTGAGCATTTAGAAATAGACAATAAAATGCGTTTTCAGTTTAAAGAAGGGTTATTAAAAAAAATTAAAGCAATTAAAAATAACCCTAATACTAAGGATTTAAAAACATACCAATCTTTAATTATTGATTTACAAACACAAATACAAACTGAAAAAAAATTAAATACGATTAGCGAAAAATCAAATACGGTTAACAATAAATTAGAAGCTATTTTAATTAAACAATTTTCTGATTTAACAAAAAGCGAGCGAGAAATTTGTAGTTTAATTTCTTTAAATTTAAGCAATAAAGAAATTATGAATGTTCGTAATGTATCGCTCGACTCAGTAAAGTCTGCACGTTATCGTATTCGTAAAAAAATGAATATTTTAAAAGGTATCGAGTTAGAACAATTTATTAAAGATTTAATTTAAATCATCAATAATTACATTTTTTGTACCAATCCAAATAACACCTTTTTTAGTATAATAAGTTGTATTACCAAAACCATCTGTGTATGACCTTGGATTTTCTTTTAACTTTTTCTTATACCATTTTTTAGAAGAGCTATAATCTGCGAGTGTCAAATAATCATCAATCTCCATTTCAACATCTTCTTTGGTAAAATAATTTTCATCGTGAGCATATATCCAATTAAAATCAGTTAACTGTGCTTTGAATTTACCATAATTTTTAACAGGCATTTTACGTTGTTTTTCTGGACGATAAAAGGTTGTTTTATAAAAATCAATATAATCATCTATTGCACAAACTATTTGCGATTTTGCTACATCTTGCTCAAACAACCAAATTGTTAAGTAATAAGGTTTATTTAACGCTTTTAATTGCTTTTCCCAACTGTTATAAATATCGAGTAAGCTTTTTATTATAAGCTTACGATTTTTATTTTTTGGTGATGGATTTTCTGCTCGTGAAACTGAAATATCAGAAAACGGACTTACCCATACTTTACAGTATTCTCTTTTATAAGATTCTAAATATTCAATATTTAAGTTTAAATTATTGTTTTTCCATTTTTCAATTTCTTTTTGAATACGATTATGACCTCTTATTTTTTTATATTTAATCATCTATTTTTTAAGACAAATTTTATAATTAATTCAATTTATAACACATTAAAGCTATCAGATTTTACTTAAAACAATCTGATTTTTTTGGTCGTTCATTTTCTGGAGTTAAATCTCTACGATAAAAAAGTGTACTTATTATACTTATGTTAGATCGCTTTGCGCCCATTTCTAAAAAAATTTCTTTTTCTCCTTTATTCGCAAAATCATACGTTAAATCTTGATGTAATGCTTTTTGTTTCCCTTTATAGTTATAACATACTAACAATGCATATACACCAAAATTAGAAGTCGGTTTTTTAGCTTTCATATCATAAGCTAACGGTTTTACCATTAAACGAGTATTACCATATTTATTTTCTTGTAAAATTGTTTTCACTTCACTTATTGCCTGACTAAATAAAGGTGTTACTAAAAACAAAAAAACTATACTATATATTTTTTTCATGACATTTATATTTTATTGATTTTAAATATATTTAAATCATTTATTATAAAAAATACCTAAAACTAAGTACTTTTTATAATAAGTATGCCTAATAAATTACGCATACATTTTTTAATTAACATTAATTTAAAATTAAGTAAAGCAAAATTTTGTAATTTAGTGCCCAATAATGAAAAAAACAGTCCATAAAATAGCAGCAATTTTAATGGCATTTGTAGTAATACTTTCTACAATGTCGTTTACTATTGATATGCATTATTGTGGAGACACTTTAGTTGAAACTGCCGTTTTTAAGAAAGCGAAAGATTGTGGTATGGAAATGCAACAAACAGCACTTAAAAATTGCGATATCATAAAAAAGGACTGTTGTAATAATGTACAAATTGCTTTTGATAGTAAAGATGAAATAAAACCATCTTTTGAAATTCTTACTTTTAAACAACAACAATTTGTAGCTTCATTTGTTTACAGCTACGTACATCTTTTTAAAGATTTTACAACTACAAAAAAATACTTTCAAGAATACAAACCTCCACTCGTTTACAAAGAAATTTACAAAGTAAACGAACTTTATTTAATTTGATTTTTTAACAATTAACTGTATTATCCTATAACTTTTATGTTTTAAGGATAATTTTCTGTGTCTGATGTTTTTACAAACATCTAAGTTTAATTGTTTAAGTATCAAATATTATGCTAAATAAAAGCATCAAATTTTTAATAGAAAATAAACTTGTAGCTGTTTTATTACTCGTTTTATTTATAGGATGGGGAACCGTAAACGCACCTTTTAATTGGAACACTTACTTTTTACCTAGCAATCCGGTAGCAGTAGATGCGATTCCTGATATTGGCGAAAATCAACAAATTGTATTTACAAAATGGGAAGGTCGTTCGCCACAAGATATTGAAGATCAAATCACTTACCCTTTAACAACCTCTTTGTTAGGTATTTCAGGAGTAAAAACCATTCGTAGTTCTTCTATGTTCGGATTTTCTAGTATATACATCATTTTTGAAGAAAATGTTGACTTTTACTGGAGTAGAAGTAGAATTTTAGAAAAATTAAATTCTTTACCTAATAACCTATTACCTGATGAAGTAAATCCGTCTTTAGGATCTGATGCCACAGGTTTAGGACAAATATTTTGGTACACTTTAGAGGGGAGAGACAAAGACAATAATGTTACTGGTGGTTGGGATTTACATGAACTAAGAAGTCTGCAAGATTACTATGTTAAGTATGCTTTATCTTCCGCTAGCGGTGTATCAGAAGTTGCCTCTATAGGTGGTTACGTTCAAGAATATCAAATAGATGTAAATCCCGAATTAATGCGACAATACAACATCAGTTTACAACAAATTGTAAAAGCTGTAAAAGAAAGCAATAAAGATATTGGCGCACAAACTATTGAAGTTAATAAAGTGGAGTATTTAGTAAGAGGTTTAGGGTATATAAAATCTATTGCTGATATTGAAAATGCAGTCGTAGTTTCTAAAGATTTTACCGCTTTAAAAATAAAGGATATTGCCAAAGTTACCCTTGCTCCAAAAACAAGACGCGGAATTTTAGATAAAGAAGGTGCTGAAGTTGTTGGTGGCGTAGTGGTTGCTCGATACGGCGCTAATCCTTTAGAGGTAATTAATAATGTGAAAGAAAAAATTGGCGAATTAAGTGCTGGTTTACCTTCTAAAACATTAAAAGATGGTACAAAATCGCAATTAACAATTGTTCCTTTTTATGACAGATCAGAATTAATTAAAGAAACCTTAGGTACGCTTAACGAAGCTTTAACTTTAGAAATTTTAATTACCATTTTAGTCATTATCATCATGGTATTTAACCTTAGAGCTTCTATTTTAATTTCTGGCTTACTGCCCATTGCCGTTTTAATGGTATTTATTGCCATGAAAGCGTTTGGAGTAGATGCCAATATTGTTGCACTTTCTGGTATTGCAATTGCTATTGGAACCATGGTAGATGTTGGAGTTATTTTATCCGAAAATATTATTCGGCATTTAGATGAAAACAACAATAAACCACCCATTAACACTGTTGTTTACAACGCAACATCCGAAGTTTCGGGAGCTATTATTACAGCCGTTTTAACTACAATTATTAGTTTTATTCCGGTTTTTACAATGATTGGTGCTGAAGGTAAATTATTTAGACCTTTAGCTTTTACAAAAACATTTGCACTTACCGCTTCTATAATTGTTGCGCTATTTTTAATTCCGCCATTTGCTGCGTTTTTATTCAAAAAAAGAACAATTAAAAAAGTATTTAATATCGGCTTAAATATTCTTTTAATCTTCTTTGGTATTCTTGCTTTTATATTCGGATACTGGTTAGGAGGTATTTTAATTGCTTTTGCTGTAAATGCCTTATATTTCTTGTATTTTAATAAAAATAAAATCAATTTTTCAGTCTTTCATTTTCCAATTTCACTTTCTAAAAACCACCTAAATATTAGCATATCTGCTTTAACAATTGTGTTTTTATTAGCTGAATATTGGAGGCCATTAGGGATAGATGAAAATATTTTTTGGAACCTCATTTTTGTAAGTATTATTTGCTTCGGATTACTGGGTGTATTTACCGTATTTAGAAAAAATTATACCAAAATTTTAAACTGGGCATTAAACAACAAACTCCTGTTTTTATCAATTCCAATTACTATTGTTATTTGTGGTTTTTTAATTATGAAAAATACTGGGAAAGAATTTATGCCTTCTCTTAACGAAGGATCTTTTTTACTGATGCCAACTTCAATGCCACATGCCGGAGTAGAAGAAAACAAGCGAGTTTTACAACAACTAGATATGGCGGTGGCAAGTATTCCTGAAATTAAAACCGTTGTTGGTAAAGCTGGTCGAGTAGAATCTTCTTTAGACCCTGCTCCTTTATCGATGTACGAAAATTTAATTCAGTACAAACCCGAATATATGCTTAATAAAAACGGCACACGACAACGGTATAAAACCAATAACGATGGTTTATTCGAACTAAAAAATGGTGGATTTGTTAAAAACAGTAACACTAAATTAAATTCGAATATTACTGAACATAAAGGAAATAAAATTGCTACAGATTTTACCATAACTGCCAAACAATTAATTGAAGATGATAACGGAGAGTTTTATCGTAATTGGCGACCAAAAATAAAATCTGCGGATGATATTTGGAACGAAATTGTACGTGTTACAAAATTACCTGGTGTTACTTCTGCCCCAAAACTACAACCTATTGAAACCCGACTGGTAATGCTGCAAACAGGTATGCGAGCTCCAATGGGAATTAAAGTAAAAGGTCAGAATTTAAAACAAATTGAAGCATTTGGGGTACAATTAGAAACGCTTTTAAAACAAGTTGAAGGTGTAAAAAAAGAAGCTGTTTTTGCTGATAGAATTGTTGGTAAACCTTATTTATTAATAGACATTGATAGAGAAAAAATAGCACGTTACGGTATTTCTATACAAAATGTACAAGATGTTTTAAAAGTTGCTGTTGGCGGTATGGTTTTAACACAAACTGTTGAAGGTCGTGAACGATATGGTGTACGAGTACGTTATCCAAGGGAGTTAAGAGCAAATCCAACCGATTTAAAAAACATTTATATTCCTGTTGCTAAAGGAAAATCTGTTCCGTTAAGTGAATTGGCAACTATAAAATACGAGCAAGGTGCCCAGGTTATAAAAAGTGAAGACACTTTTTTAATTGGTTATGTTTTGTTTGATAAATTAAAAGATTATGCAGAAATAAATGTTGTAGAAAGCGCACAAGCATTAATTCAATCTAAAATTGCTTCGGGTCATTTAGTAGTACCTAAAGGAATCAGTTATCAATTTACTGGTACTTACGAAAATCAACTAAGAGCAGAAAAAACACTTTCGGTAGTAGTGCCTTTAGCTTTAGCAATAATCTTTTTAATATTATACTTTCAGTTTCGTTCTGTAACAACTTCGTTAATGGTATTTACAGGAATTGCAGTGGCTTTTGCTGGTGGATTTATAATGATTTGGTTATACAATCAAAGTTGGTTTTTAAACATTAATTTATTCGGAGAAAATTTACGGAACTTATTTCAAATTCATCCAATAAATTTAAGTGTAGCGGTTTGGGTTGGTTTTATAGCGCTTTTTGGTATTGCTACTGATGATGGTGTAGTTATGGCCACTTATTTAACACAAACGTTTAGTAAAAATGTTCCTAAAACCAAAAAAGCAATTAGAGCCTCTATAGTAGAAGCTGGTGAAAAACGTATTAGACCTTGTTTAATGACTACGGCTACAACAATATTAGCTTTATTACCTGTATTAACATCAACAGGAAGAGGAAGTGATATTATGATTCCGATGGCAATTCCTAGTTTTGGTGGTATGCTTGTGGCTTTAATAACTCTTTTTGTAGTACCCGTTTTATATAGTTGGAAACAAGAATTACAACTTAAAAAATAATCGTATGAAATATTTAAAATTCAACATAAAATTAATCATCCTTTTTGGTTCATTTTTATTTTTTATAAAAGGAAACGCGCAACAATTAAACACTTTAATTGCAGATGCTTTGGCTAATAATCCTAAAATTAAAGCGTTTAAATTAAAATATGAGGTTGCCAAAGAAAAAGTAAACGAAGCAAACACATTGCCTAATACACAATTTGGTCTCGGCTATTTTGTAAGCGAGCCCGAAACAAGAACAGGCGCGCAACGCTTTAAAGTTTCGGCAAAACAAATGTTGCCATCTTTTGGTGTAATTACCGCAAGAGAAAATTATATTAATACTTTGGCTAACGCGGTTTATGAAGACATAACCATTGCTAAAAGAAAATTAGTATTATCCGTATCTAAATCGTATTATAATTTATATGTTTTAACCCAAAAGCAAGCCATTTTAAGTGAAAATATTACTTTACTTAAAACGTATAACGAATTGGCTTTAACTGCAGTTAAAGTTGGTAAATCATCTGCTGTAGATGTGTTGCGATTACAAATAAGACAAAATGAATTATTGCAATTAAAGCAAGTTTTGGCTCAAAATTACCTTGCTGAACTTAGCAAGTTTAACAACTTATTAAATAGAAATAAAAATATTGAAGTTGTTATTACTGATGTATTACTGATACCTATAAAAACGGATTTAATTAATTCTGAAAACCTTGCTTTACATCCTGAGTTATTAAAGTATGATAAACTTTACACATCAGTCGAACAATCTGAATTGGTAAATCAAAAAGAAGGGAATCCAACTCTAGGTTTTGGTTTAGATTACATAGCGGTATCAGAAAGACCAAACATGAATTTTAGTGATAACGGAAAAGATATTTTTATGCCAATGGTTAGTATTTCTATCCCGATTTTTAACAATAAACACAAATCGAAAACCAAACAAAACTTTTTGCAGCAGCAAGAAATTTTATCGCAAAAAAATAGTCGGTTAAATACTTTAAGAACCTTACTTGACAAAGCTATTAACGAAAGAACATCAGCAGAGATAAGTTATAGCACGCAAACTAAAAACTTACAACAGGCTAAAAATGCCGAAACCATTTTAGTTAAAAGTTACGAAACTGGTACCATCAACTTTAATGATATTTTAGACATTCAGGAGCTACAATTAAAATTTCAACTGAATCAAATCGAAGCGATTAAAAAATATTATTTACAAACTTTAATTATTAATTATTTAACGGTTCATAATTAATTAACAAGATACAATTCTGAAGAGAAATCAGAAAAACACAAATAAAAATTCAAACATTTATTAACTATAAAAATCAATTAAAAATGAAAACAGTAAAAACAATTTTAGGTGTTTTAGCATTTAGTTTTATGTTAACAACAGTATCGTGTAAAGATGCTAAAAAACAAGAAACTACTACTAAAACTGAAGAAGTAAAAAAGTCAGAAAAAAAAGAACTTAATTCTGCTTATGTATGCCCAATGCATTGTGAAGGTAGCGGTAGTGATGCTGCTGGAGAATGCCCTAAATGTGGAATGACTTATGTTAAAAACGAAGATCATAACGCAAACGGTCATAAACATTAAAAAACTAAAAATGTGGCAATATTAAAAAGAGCATAATCTTGTCACATTTTTATAAAAGTTAATAATTTTTGAAGATTTAATACATTTTAAAATGAAAAAGTACATTGGTTACATCGTTATATTAGTTTTTGGTTTGTTGTTTGGCTACTTGACTTCTAAAAGTTTATCCGAAGAAAAAACAACACATAATATTGTTAAAACGGATCAAAAAAATGAAATGTGGACTTGTTCTATGCATCCACAAATAATGCAACCCGAAGCGGGCGACTGCCCTATTTGTGGTATGGATTTAATACCTGCTGAAACAAGTGCCGACGGACTAAACGTTAACGAGTTTAAACTGTCTAAAAATGCAATGGCGTTGGCAAACATACAAACCACGGTTATTGACAATACCATGAATACTGATAATACTATAAAATTATCAGGAAAAATTAACGAAAATGAAAATGCAAACGTGGTACAAGCAAGTTATTTTTCTGGAAGGATTGAACGTTTATATATTAGTTCTATTGGCCAAAAAGTTAGTAAAGGACAACTTTTAGCAACCATATATTCGCCTGAGTTATTTTCGGCACAACAAGAATTAATTACTGTTTCATTATTAAAAAAATCTCAACCTGTTTTATACAAAGCGGTGCGAAATAAATTAAAATTATGGAAAATTTCTGATAGTCAAATAGATAAAATTGAAGCATCAAAAAAAGTAACACAAAATATTCCTATTTATGCCACAGTTTCGGGTACCGTTTCAGAAAAATTAGTAGCACAAGGCGATTATGTAAAACAAGGACAAGCTATTTTAAAAATTAGTAATTTAAACAGCGTTTGGGCAGTTTTTGATGTTTACGAAAACCAGATAGATTTACTAAAAAAAGGGCAAAATATTACAGTTACAACCAATGCGCATCCGAATAAAAAAATAAAAAAGAAAGTCGATTTTATAAATCCAACTATGAACTCCGTAACTCGAACCGTAAATTTACGAGTGGTTTTAAACAATAAAAATCAAGAATTTAAAACAGGCATGTTTGTAGAAGGTGTTGTTAAAAACCTAGCTTTAAACGCCAAAAATATAGTAACAGTTCCTGCTTCTGCTGTTTTATGGACAGGAAAACGTGCCGTAGTATATTTAAAAACAATGCCAAATCAATCTGTTTTTGAGTTGCAAGAAGTTACGTTAGGCAAACAATTTGGCAACCAATATCAGGTTTTAGACGGAATTAAAAGCGGAGATGAAATAGTTACCAATGGTACTTTTACGGTTGATGCAGCTGCACAATTACAAGGAAAAAAATCGATGATGAATAAAACGGGAGGAAAAGTAATGACAGGACACGAAGGTCATTTAATGAATCATAAAAATACCGAATTAGATCAATCTACAACTAATAAAAGATTATTGGTTGCCGTTACGTTTCAAAATCAGTTAAAAAAAGTTTTTAACAACTACATAAAGTTAAAAGAAGCGTTAACAAAAGACGATGTGAAATTAGTTGCTACCAATGCTACTGATATGCTAAACAGTTTATCTGAAATAAACATGAAATTATTAACAGATAAAAATGCGCATCATAAATGGATGAAAATTTCAAAAAAATTAAATTCAATTAGCATCTCTATTTCAGTAAATTACAATATAGAAAAACAAAGAAGTTATTTTAAATCTTTATCTTTAAGTTTAATTAATGCTATTGAAATTTTTGGTGTAAACGAAAAAGTTTACAGTCAATTTTGTCCAATGGTAAATGATAATAATGGAGCGTACTGGTTAAGTAAAGAAAAAAAAGTGGTAAACCCTTATTTTGGTGGCGGCATGCTAAAATGCGGTAGCGTAAAAAAAACCATTGAATAGCATCCTAAAAAAAGACCTTCTTTATTATCATTTTTAATATTAAAATCGGATTATTTCTAAAACATGACCTTTATCATATTTTAAAGTATCCTTTCTATAGAAATTTGTTGTAAAAATCTAAAATAATTAATTATGAAAATAAACAAAATTTTTAGTATCATTTTAATCTTTACCGCTACTTTAACTTATGCACAGTTAAAGATAGATACAGAGTTGCGTCCGCGAGCGGAATATAGGCATGGATTTAAAACCTTATTTCCAGACAATGCAAATGCTGCTTTATTTACATCGCAAAGAACTCGATTAAATATAGCGCATTCTATCGAAAAACTTAATTTTTATGTGAGTATTCAAGATGTAAGAGTTTGGGGAGACGTGCCTCAATTAAATAGCGCAGATAATAACGGATTAAGTTTGCATCAAGCTTGGGCAGAAATACTTTTAGATGCAAATTATTCTTTAAAACTAGGGCGTCAAGAAATTATTTATGATGATAGTAGAATATTTGGTAATGTAGGTTGGGCTCAACAAGCTCGCAGCCATGACTTGGCCTTATTTAGGTACAAAAAAGGAAGTTTTAAAGCCGATTTAGGATTAGCTTTTAATCAATCAAAAGAAAACTTAACAGGAACAGATTTAACAACTCCGAATACCTATAAAGCAATGCAATATGCATGGTTACATAAAGATTGGAATAATTTTTCTGGTAGTTTTTTATTCTTAAATAACGGTTTACAATCTACTGACGGACTTAAATACAGCCAAACAATTGGTACACATTTAAAAGCAAAACAAAATAATTTACAATTAGCAGCAAACTTATATTATCAATTTGGTAACGATGTTAACAATAATGATTTAAGTGCTTATTTACTAGGTTTAGAAGCTAATTACAAATTAAATGATAAAACTACCGTTGGTTTAGGTACCGAATTACAAAGTGGTAACGATTATAATACTTCCGCTGGAGATAACAATGCTTTTAATCCATTTTATGGTACAAATCATAAATTTAATGGTTTTATGGATTATTTTTATGTAGGTAACCACGCAAATAGTGTTGGTTTACTAGATATTTATGCGAAAGCGAACTTTAAATTAAATCCAAAATCTAGTTTAACAGCCTTTGTACATAGTTTTTCTGCTGCTGCAGATATAAACGCAACCGTATCTAAACAATTAGGTACTGAGTTAGATTTAGTTTACGCATACAATTACACCAAAAACATAGGCTTTAAAGCAGGATATTCGCAAATGTTTGCTTCAGAAGGAATGGAAGCTTTAAAAGGAATATCTGACAATAACACAAACAACTGGGGTTGGGTAATGGTTACCATTAACCCTACTTTATTTACCTCTAAAAAATAAAATTATGGTATTAGAAAACGAAAAAACTGTAGCAAATTATGTAGCTGAAAATATTAAAACTGCACACGTTTTTAAAAAACACGGAATCGATTTTTGCTGCGGAGGTAACATTACAGTTGCCGAAGCTTGTGCTAAAAAAAATGTTGAGGTAGCAATACTTGAAAAAGAACTTGAAGCTGTAGATGCAGTAAAAGATGTTATAGAAGATTATAATAAATGGGAGTTAGATTTTTTAATGATTTATATCGAAAATGTACACCATAATTATGTTAGAGAAAGTTTACCTTTAATTTCTGAATATGCAAATAAAGTTGCCAAAGTTCATGGGCATCATTATACCGAAGTGGTAAAAATAAATCAACTTTTTCATGAAGTAGCAAATGAGTTACTTTCTCACATGCAAAAAGAAGAAGAAATTTTATTTCCGTTTATCAAACAATTGGTAGATGCTAAAAAAGAAGGAATTAAAAGTGTTGCAGCTCCTTTCGGAACGGTAAATAATCCTATTAGAATGATGGAGCAAGAGCACGAAAGTGCTGGTGATATTTTTAAAGAAATAGCTACATTAACAAATAATTATACGCCTCCGGCAGAAGCTTGTAATACATTTAAAGCATTGTACGCTAAGTTAGATGAGTTTGAACAAGATTTACATCAACATATACATTTAGAAAACAATATTTTACACCCGAAAGCGATTGTTTTAGAAAAACAATTATCGTAATATATTAAGCATAAAAAAAGGAGTATTCAAATTGAATACTCCTTTTTTTTAGCACTATTTTATACCTAATTAAAGCGATTGTAAACTTCACGCTCTAATTCATCTCTAAAATTAGGGTGCGCAATAGAAATTAATGCTTTTGCTCGTTGCTTTAAACTTTTACCAAATAAATTAACAACCCCATATTCTGTAGCAACATAATGTACATGCGCTCTTGTGGTAGTTACCCCGGCGCCTTCTTTTAAAAATGGAGTTATTTTTGAAATTCCTTTTGTAGTAATAGAGGGCATTGCAAAAATTGCCTTCCCTTCTTTTGATAACGACGCTCCGCGGATAAAATCCATCTGACCGCCTACTCCAGAATATTGATATTTACCAATAGTATCGGCACAAACTTGTCCGGTAATATCAATTTCAATCGCACTATTTATAGCCGTAACTTTTGGGTTTTGTCTTATAATAGCGGTGTCGTTTGTGTAACCAGCTTCTTTAAAATGCACTAGTGGATTATCATCAATAAAATCATATAATTTTTGAGATCCCATAGCAAAACAAGTTACAATTTTACCTGTTTTAATTTCTTTTTCTTCGCCTGTAATAATCCCTTTTTCTACCAATGGTAGGATTCCGTCTGAAAACATTTCAGTATGAATTCCTAAACGCTTATGATTTGTTAAATTGTGTAAAACAGCGTTGGGTATATTTCCTATTCCCATTTGTAAAGTAGCTCCATCGTCAATTAAACCAGCAACATGTTGTCCTATTTTTAATTCAATTTCTGAAGGACTTCCAGATACCGAACCGTGAATTGGTGCATTCATTTTAACAGCATAATCAATGTTTTTTATATGAATAATACCATCTCCATGAGTTCTTGGCACATGATTATTAATTTGTGCAATTACTATTTTTGCTGTTTGTATGGCAGGTAAAGTTATATCTACCGAAACGCCTAAAGAACAATATCCGTGTTTATCGGGTGGAGAAACTTGAATAAAAGCAACATCTAGCGGGTAAATATTTCGACGAAACAACCAATGAATTTCACTTAAAAATATAGGCATATAATCTCCATTATTAGAATTTACACCTTTACGTACATTGTCTCCCACAAAACAACTCATCAGTTTAAAAGAATCGCTATAAGGTGATTCTAAATATTTTGCGCGACCATGGGTATGTATTTGAATTATTTCTACATTTTTTAATTCTTCATATCTTTCGCACAAACTATCAATAAGTAAATTTGGAGTCATTGCTGCTCCTTGAAAAAAAACTTTATCGTTTGTTTTTACTATTGAAACCGCTTCTTGAGCATTAACAATTTTCATAATATTTATTCTTTTTGATTTAAGTAAATTTCATTAAAAATCAACTCTTAATTAATGATAAAAATCATGTAAAAACTAACGTTTACCTCTGTTGTTTCGGGTAGTATTTCGTATTTTTACATCTATGATTTCTTCTTTATTTTTTTTAAAAAAACACAGTAAAATTGCACTTGGCTACTTTTTTTTAATTGCAGCTTTAGGGCTTTTACTTCGTTTGTTTTCGGTAATTGATTTACCTATAAATTATCGTTTTATAGTACACACACATTCTCATATTGCACTCTTAGGATGGGTTTATACAGCTTTAACTACTCTTATTTTTAAAATGTATTTAAGTAAAACAGATATTTATTTTAAATATAAACGATTATTTTGGGGTACACAACTTACCATTATTGGTATGCTAGTTAGTTTTCCTTTTACTGGTTATGCGTTATTCTCAATTTTATTTTCAACATTATTTTTAATTGTCTCTTATATTTTTGCTTATTTATTTTTTAAACACACTACAAAAACGCAAAAACAAACAAATTCATATAAATGTATTCGAGTTGCTTTGTGGTACATGATACTTTCTAGTATTGGTCCTTGGGCTTTAGGAATTATTATGAAAACAGCAGGAAATGGATCTGATTTATACCGAAATGCTATTTATTTTTACCTTCATTTTCAATACAACGGATGGTTTATTTTAGCACTTTTGGGAGTATTTTTATATATTTTAGAACGCTATAAAATTATACTTCCTAAAAAAACATTTCAATCCTTTTTTTGGTTAATAAATAGTGGAGTAATATTAACTTTTGGAATTTCATTACTTTGGATGAAACCCAATATTTTAATTTATTTCTTTTCTGGATTAGGATCGTTATTACAGTTAATTGCTTTTTATATTTTGTTTAAAAATGTAGTTGTTTTTAAACAAAAACTAAGAACTATATTTTCAAAACTTTCATTAAATTTATTGACTGTTGTTTCATTGTTGTTTTTAGTAAAATTACTATTTCAAATAGCTGGTTCAACACCATATATTGCAAATGCCATTTCATCAAACGTAAATTTAATTATAGGTTATTTACATTGGACGTTTTTAGGTGTTGTAAGCATTTCTCTGCTGCTTTTTTTAGCTCAATTTAAGTTGATTGTATTGTCTAAAAAAAGCATGATTATTTATTTAATTGGCTTTATTTTAACCGAAGTTTTTATCTTTTACAAAGGATTAACTGTTTGGTTAAACATTTATTTAATAAATAATTACGCCGAATATTTAGTTATTGTTAGCGGTGTTTTTTTTATAGGTATAACTGCCATTTTTAGTAACCAACTAAAACAACATAATTAAAAGTTTAAACAAATATCTTTTTTGTATTTTTATATAAAATTAAAAAATGCTTTCTAACGCTTGTAAATACGCTATTAGATCTGTACTTTATTTATCTGTTAATTTTACTGACAACACAAAAGTGGGTGTTAAAAAAATTGCAGAAGAATTAAAGGTACCTCAACCTTTTTTATCTAAACTATTACAGCAGCTTACTAAAAACGATTTAGTTTCCTCTTCTAAAGGGCCCGCTGGAGGCTTTTATTTGAACGAAAAAAATTTAAAAAATACTGTTTGGGACATTATAAAATGTATTGACGGAACAACAAAGTTTGATAACTGTTTTATGGGATTATCTTCTTGTAACGACCTAAATCCCTGCCCTGTACATTTTACAGTTGCTCCTTTTAAACAAAAATTAATGATTGATTTTAAGGATAAATCTATTCAACAATTTTCTGAAGATATTAAAATTAAAGGACAGCATATTTTTCTTAAATAATTAATACCAAAGCTGCATAAATTATAATAAAAAACAGCAAAAGTACTTTCCAAAAAGTATGTGCTTTTTTTATCTCCATAAACTGAAAACCAACTACTAAAAATTTTAAAGTAGCTAATCCTATAATTAAAATTGCGCCTAAATTATTTTCTAAATTAGAAAACAGTGCAGATACAATAGTTAGTAACACTAAACTTACCCAAGTGGTAATTGTTAACTTGTTCATCTTAAAAAAATAAATAGATTAGAGGAAATAATAATAGCCAAATTAAATCGCACATGTGCCAAAAAGTAGCGCTTGCTTCAACATCATCAAGCGTTGTTGTGCTGTTTTCTTTTTTAATACCAAAATAAACCGATATTAAAATTACCAATCCAACAATTACATGAATAACATGAAATAAAGTTAGCATCCAATAAAAGCTAAAAAAAGTGTTGTAGCTCATATCTAAACCTGCAGCAATTTTATCGTAATATTCAACGCTTTTTAAGCCCAAAAACAGCACACCAAAAAGCATGGTAAGTAATAAATATTGTTGAGCTTTTTGTTTTTTGTTTTTCTTTAATTCATTTACGGTTACTGCCATAAAAAATCCACTGGTAAGCAAAAAAATTGTATTAATCATACCGTAAGTAGCATTTAATAATTTTCTTGAGCTAGCAAAAACCTCAGCTTCGTCTTTGCCATAATAAACCATGGCTACCAATGCCATACCAAAAGTGAATAATTCTAAATAAATGATAATCCACATAAGAATTCCTCCTGGTGGATAATAAATGCTTTTATGATTGGTTACTGAAGTATTCATATTATTGTTGATGTTTTATTTTTTCGTATAATTTTACCAGTGATTGTAATAATTCTACCGGAGTTGTTAATATTTGATAATGATTTTGCCCAAACATTTGTGGTAAATAATATTTTGCCTGTGCCTCTATCGCTAATGCATACGAGTTTATTTGTTTCTCGTTAAGTTCGCGTAAGGCTTGCTTAACATCGTTAACACCATACTTACCTTCGTAACGATCGTAATCATTTGGTTTACCATCAGAAATTAAAATTACCCACTTATTTTTAGTGTTTCGTTTTGCTAATAATGCTCCCGAATGTCTTAACGCAGGACCAATACGGGTGTAACCACTTGGTTCTATTGCGCCAACTTTATATTTTGCCTTGTTCCAATCTTCATCAAAACCTTTCATTGTTATATAACTAGAATGGTTTCTTGTTTTTGAGTAAAATGAATTGATCGAAAAATCGATATTAAACTCTTCTAAAATCTCTCCAAAAAGAATAGAAACTTGTTTTTCTACATCAATAACTCTATTTCCATCAGCATAACCATCACTTGATAAACTTGAATCTAACAATAATAAAATAGATAAATCTTTTTCTTTTTTCCTTTTTGATAAATATATTTTTTCAGATGGAGTTCTTCTAGAATGTACATCTACAAATAAATCTGTAATTGCATCTAAATCAAACTCCTCGCCTTGTGTTTGCCTTCGTTGTTGCTGATATTTATTATTTACATTGGTTAACATTTTACGCAAACCCAATAAAGTTGATCGGTTTTTAGCAATTGCTTTTTTATAATAATCAACATCCGTTTTTAAAATACTTTTAGGATATACTTTACAAAAATTGTCTTTATATGTTCGTTTGGTATAATCCCATTCATCATAAGCAACAAAATAACCTTTTTCATTTCTTTCGGCACTTTCTGCAATGGTAGTATTTTCAATAAAATCTGCCTGATAAACTGAATGCGCCGTATCATCTACACGAACCGTGTATTTCATGTTTAAATCCTCTAAAGCATTGGCATGATCATCTAACTCATCATCTCCATCCATGTCTCTAAAATTACCACCAAACTCATCTGCAGTTTCTACTTTTTCAAATTGATGTTGTAAAACAGCATCTTCTTGTTGCTTTTCATCAATTTGAACCGATATTATCTCTTCAACAGCTCTGGCTTTTAAAATTGTTTTTTCTTGTGCTTCATTTGCTTCTTTTACTTTTTCTGAAAAATTTTTTAAAGTATCTTTTGATGAATCTTCTGTAGAATTCACCATCCATTTTCCGTAAATAAACGAATAATCTACCTCTGTTTTTTTAGTTGAAACCTGGGTATAATGATTAACAAATTTTTGATAATACTTTTCTGTTACCGGAAACTCCTTAAACAATTGATGCAGTACTTTATCTGAAGTTTCGAATGCTTTTCGTTGAGAATCTTCTAATGTATATTCCTTTACCTCTTCCCAGTTTAGTAGCAAGTTTTTTTGTATTGCTAAATACAATATTCTGAATAAATAAAAAGAAGTGTTCTCTTCAATTGTTTTAAATTCAGCAAATTTTGATGGTAAAAAAAAGTTATTATTCTTATAACCGCCTTCTCTTTCGGCATCATAAATCTCAATAGATTTACCTGTAATTGCACGTGCAAAAATGGTTAATCTAGGTTTTACTTCTGTTAACGTTACGGCATAAGATAAGTCTGCTTCTTTCTTTTTACGACGACGTTTAAAATAGTGCGCAAATTTGGTAAATATATACTCATCGGGTTCAAATTCAAACATAACTGTAGTGTTTAGAATTCAGTAACTTTTATTAAAAATTACTGCAAACTATTATCATATCATTAAATCACATAAGTCATTTAACGCATTTACAATTTCTAAATCATCAGTAAGCGGTTCTACAACGGCTACATGAACAGATAATCGTTTTGGCAAGCCAGATACTATTAACTTTGCAGCATCTATTAACAATCTTGTAGATACAGTTTCTGTTAACCCTAATTCGGTTAAATTTCTAATTTTATTGGCAATATTAACCAGCTTTTTAGCATCTGATTCTTGAATTTTAGTTTCATTTATCAGAATTTCAATTTCATTTTTTTCTTCTGGATAGTTAAAAGAAACTGCTACAAAACGTTGTCTTGTAGATGGTTTTAATTCTTTAAATCCTCGTTGATAACCTGGATTAAATGATGCTACTAATGTAAAATCTTCATGTGCTTTTATCGTTTCTCCTAGCTTATCAATAAACAACTCTCGCCTATGATCTGTAAGTGAGTGAATTGCAACAATTACATCGGGTCTTGCTTCTGCAATTTCATCTAAATATAAAATTGCTCCCGTTTTTACTGCAATTGTTAAAGGGCCGTCTAACCAAACGGTTTCTGCTCCTTTTATAATATAACGACCTATTAAATCGGTCGATGAAGTTTCTTCGTTACAACTTACTGTAATTAGTTTTTTATCTAATTTATGCGCCATAAACTCGATAAACCTTGATTTTCCTGTACCTGTTGGTCCTTTTAATAAAAACGGTAATTTTTGTTGATAAGAATGCATAAAAACAGCTACTTCTTTACCTACCGATTTATAATAAGGTGTACTTTTTACTCCGTTTAAAACAGGTGATTTTTCAATTGAACTCATTGTAAATTTATTTAGTTACTGTTTCAATTATTTTTGAAATCGTTTCTTTATTATCAACTCCTAATCCTTCTTGTTGATGTACCAATTCTCCTTGCGGATTAAAAACACTTATAATGTTTGAATGAGAAAAATCTAACGGAGAAATTTGTTTGTATTTTACAGCCAATACATTTGCAAACTCTCTAACCGATGATTTTGTACCTTGTAAAAAGGTCCAATGCGCATCGTCCATAAAATTTTCTTTTGCAAAGGATTTTAATTTTGTTGGTGTATCAGTTTCAGGATCTATGCTAATCAATACATATTGTAAATCTTTATTATATTTTTTAGGTACCTGTTTTTCTATATTTCGCATGTCTGCCACCAATCTTGGGCAAGCAGCTTTACAGGTAGTGTAAATCATTACCATTACCAATGTTTTTCCTTTTAAGTCTTCTAAAACAATTGTTTCTCCTTCTTCGGTATGCCATTTAGAATCTAAATTAAAAATAGACTCTTCTGATATTTCAGTACTAATTTCTTTTTTTGATACTACTTCGGATAATGGTTTTAAATCCATTTTACAAACAGCACAACTTCCTTGAGTTGTAAATGTTTTTTCTCCTTCGCATTTCATCGGACATTGATATGCCACTTCCTTGTTGTTTTTCGTTGTTGTTGCTTCTTTTTTACACGCCACAAAAGCTGTTAACAACATTAATACGATTACAATTACTTTATATTTTTTCATCTTTAATATCTTTTACACATCTAAAACCTAAGTTTTTCATGGTATATTTTGCTTTTAAACTTCCTCTAATTGCATAGCGCATAAAAGCAGCATAATTCATTAAATCTGTAGCTCCAATAGCGGCGCTACCACAAAACAAATTACTATCATTATCTACATCTTTTCTTGATTCTCCTGATATTAAAACCGAGTTAAAATCAGAAGTCCATTCCCAAACCAAACCGTGTAAATCGTACACGTTCCAATAATTTTTAAATGTAGATCCTATATCGTTATTAAATGTTTTAGGCTTTTCATACCAACCTAAAATAAACTCGTTATAGGTTTTTAATTTTCTAGCATCTGGCATTTTTTTATTAGCCATAGCAACATATTCCCATTCATCAATAGTTGGTAAACGCTTGCCTTTACATTCGCAATAAGCATTTGCGGCAAACCAACTAATACTTGTTATTGGTCCTTTTACAGATTTGTTTTTACCCAATTCTGTATCAGATTTCCAATCGTTCAAATAATTAGCGCCTGCAAATAATCTTTTAACTTTTGATCTTTGCCATTTGGGATTTTCTTTTACAAATTGAACATATTGTTGATTTGTAACTGGATATACATCCATCTTAAAATCCGAAATAGTAACCGTCATAGAATCTCTTCCGTATAACGGAATGTAGGTACCTCCTTTTATATTTACCATTTTAGATTGACAATTTACCAAAGGGGTGACAAAAAAGGGAAGTAAGCAAATTGCCAATCTTAAAATAGTTTTCATTGAATTAAAATTTAGTGAGTACTTTTTACTTCTTGTACATCAATTACTTTTACGTTTGTTTTATTATTATCCCAAGAATTGTAAACATAGGTTAGTACATCTGCTACTTCTTCGTCAGATAATGTTTGCTTAGTCATTACACTGTTATACTTTTTACCGTTTACAGTAATTTCGCCAGTTTTACCGTGTAATACAATACTAATTGCTCTTTTTACATCAGCATTTAAATAATCTGATTTTGCTAAAGGAGGAAATGCATTTGCGATTCCTTCTCCGTTTGCTTGGTGACAGGCAAAACATGTTTTGGTATAAATTTGTTTTCCTGAAGCTATTTTTTCAGCAAGAGTTTTTTCTGAACTCGATTTCGCCACAACTTTTTTACCATCATCAGGCATTTCTTGAAGCGTACCTCCTTCTGGATGATAAATTCCTTCTTGCTTTACACCAGAATATAATCTTTTATCTTCTTCACCTTTTACTTTTAACATTCCTAAAGCACCTTTATTAAAGGCTCTGAATATAGAGTGATCTACTAAAATGAATGTTCCAGGTACATCTACTTTAAACTCTACAATTGCAGCTCCTCCTGCAGGCACTAAAGTTGTTTGTACATTTTCGTTTATGGTAGATCCTCCTTCTACATGAACTTTATCAAAAATTTCTCCAATAACGTGAAATGAAGACACTAAATTTGGCCCACCATTACCCATATAAATACGTACCGTTTCTCCTACATTAGCAGTAATTGCATTATCACCTGTTAAAGAACCTACTTTACCATTAAACACTACATAATCAGCATCTTCATCTACTGCCTTTTTCATATCAAAAGCTTGTAAACCTGGTGCTCCATTATCACCTTTAGTGTAAAAATCACCTTGCATAACATAGTATTCTTTATCTACTTTTGGCAACCCTCCTTCTGGTTCAACTAAAATTAAACCGTACATTCCGTTAGCAATATGCATTCCTACAGGTGCTGTTGCACAGTGATATACATATAAACCTGGATTTAAGGTTTTAAATGAAAATGTTTTCTCGTGCCCTGGTGCAACAAATGATGATGTTGCTCCACCACCAGGACCTGTTACCGCATGTAAATCTATATTATGAGGTAATTTATTATCTGGATGATTTGATAATGTAAACTCAACTTCATCACCAACTCTTGTTCTAATAAAACTTCCTGGTACAGAACCTCCAAAAGTCCAATACACATATTTAACACCATCAGTCATGGTGCCTTCTTGTTCAAGAATTTCCATGTTTACTAATAATTTTTTAGCACCTCTGTTTCCTACAGGAGCAGGAACATGTGGTGGCGCAGTTAATTCAGCTTCAATAGTACCTTTAATGGCTATTTCGGCTGGGTTTTTCATAGCTGTTTTTTCTTCTTTCGTATTACTATTACAACTTATCATTAAAGATGCTGCAGTAAAAAGGAGCGCTCCTAATTTTAAATGTTTCATTTTGTAAGTATTTGTTAGTTTTTGTGTTCTTATTTTAATTCTAAAGCTTCATCAGTTGGTTTTCCATGTTTATAAAAGTCAATAATATACAAAACAATTCCTGATGTAAAAAGTGTTGCACACAAGATTAAAACAACAAAGTGTATGCTAATTTCTTTTTGTACATACATAAAATCCATCCCTAACTTTCTTTCTAAATATACTTGAACTACACCTGCTACTCCAAAAGCTACTGTCATACCAATCATACCAATATTCGACATCCAAAAAGCCATTCTACCTGTTGTAGATTCATATAATTTTCTACCTGTCATGTTTGGTAAACTGTAACTAATAATTGCTAAAACAATCATTCCGTATGCTCCCCAAAATGCTAAATGCCCGTGCATTGCAGTAACTAAAGTACCGTGAGTGTATAAATTTGTTTGTGGTAAAGTATGTGCAAAACCTAATAAACCAGCCCCTACAAAAGAAACAATTGATGCTCCTAAGGTCCAATACAATGCTAATTTATTGGGATGTTTCTTTTCACCTTTTCTGTACATATTAACCGCAAATAATGCCATTGCTAAAAATGCTAAAGGTTCTAAGGCTGAAAATATACCTCCTACAATTAACCAAATTTTATTTACTCCTATATAATAATAATGGTGTCCTGTACCTAAAACTCCTGATAAAAATGTTAATCCTACAATTACGTATAACCATTTTTCAATAACCTCTCTATCAACACCTGTTAACTTAATTAATAAGAATGATAAAATACCTCCCATAATTAATTCCCAAACTCCTTCTACCCATAAGTGAACTACCCACCAACGAAAAAACGAATCGGTTACTTGACTATCAAACGGTAACATACCTGGTAAATATAATAGAGCTGCAAATAATAATCCCATAGATAAAACTAACGCTGTTGTTGTTCTACGCTTTCCTTTAAATAGGGTGAGTAAAATTATTCCTAAAAATAATAGTACATTAATAACTACCAAGAAATCTAAAGGCCTTGGTATTTCTAAAAACTTACGTCCTTCCCAATAATTAAAATGGTATCCTATAATTGCTGTAACACCAACTACTGCCAAAGAAATTAATTGCACATAAGCCAATTTAACACTTACTAATTCTCTTTGTGCTTCTTCTGGAATAATATAGTATGCTGCTCCCATAAAACCTGAGAGTAACCAAACTACTAATAAATTTGTATGTACTGCTCTTGCTGTGTTAAAAGGAATAAATTCATGTAAATTATCAAATCCGATACGAGCAAACCCCATAACAAATCCGTACACTAATTGTAATACTAATAAGAGCATTGATAGTGCAAAAAACCAATACGCTACTTTTTGTGATTTATATTTCATAATATTTTGTTTAGTTAGTTTTTATTTTGATAATGGTGAAATTTTTCTATCAACACCAACTACTTCTCCAAATCCGTTTAAATCTATATTACCTATCCATTTAAAAAAGGCAACCATATCTTCAGCCTCTTCTTCGCTCATATTATAAGCAACCATTTTTCTTCCGTTTGGTTGCCATGGAACTGGAGACATTAAAATACTTTTAACAACTTCTTCGCCCTCGCCGCCATACTTTTTATTTAAACGATCGATGACTTTTGTTAATTCTGGAGCATAGTAACCTCCTTCACCTAACAGCGAATGGCATCCCATACAGTTGTTAGATTCCCAAATTTCTTTTCCTCTTATTGCCGATTCTGTTAATTCCTCATAATTGGTTTGGTCATTACTCTCAGAAAAAGAGTAAATCGTTAACCCTATGAAAATCAGAAACGTGACTAAAGTACCTCCAAGGAAAAATGTTTTAGCTTGTTTTTTTGATAACATAATTAATTAGTTTTTTTAATAAAAGACCTTTTTATCCCTTATAGAGTAAAAATATTTCTATTATCGTAAACTATTTATGATAAATATCATAAAAATTATTTTTTTCAGAAAAAAACAAAAAAATAAATATTGTGGTTAAAAATCTTTCTTTTTAGATTTAGAAATGATTCTAAAAGTTGGCAGAATCGTCCATAAAACTAAGACTAAAGAAGATAAAATCATTCCGAAGTTTGTACCAAAGAATTTTTGAAAAACAGCACCTGTATATCCCAATAAAGCAGAAATATCTAATTTTAGTAAAATTAATATTCTTGATAAATCTATCGGATTAAACATTGTTGCAAACAACGAAAATTGATCTAACGGATATTCCTGAAAAACAACTAAAGAAATTAAAAATAATCCGTCGTAAATAACTGCTAAAAACAGCCATAATAAAATTGCATACCCAAAACCTTTAATTTTATTTTCGTTTGACAATGCTATATTAAAAGCTAGCGCTACAAAAATAAAAGTTAAAAAAGCACCTACAAATAGTAGTGATATAAAGTTAAAAATAGCCGTAGATTGTACGACTCCGTAAGCTAAAAACGGAATTCCCAATCCTAAAACTAAACTTAAAGAAAGAGATAATGAAACACCTATGTACTGTCCTAAAAATATAGTAGTTCTTTTTAAAGGTTGCGCTAATAAAAGCTCGGTAAATTCTCTAGAATTATAATAATACATTACACCAAAAATTGTACCTATTAACGGTGTTAACACTACTATAATGTTCATTAAAGTAATTACAGCTTTTGAAGTATCGTTATTTAAAAACAATAGCACAAAACCAATAATTAAGTAGAAAAAAAAGTACACATAACTCCATCTACTTCTTAATAAATCGAAAAAACTGTATTTTAATATCTTAAGCATAATCAGTAGTTAAAAGAGTGGCTATTGCATGTTCTAAATCGGTTTGATTGGTTTGTTCTTTTAAGGTTTCTATTCTTCCTTTAAAATGAATTTTACCATCTAAAAGAAAAACAATTTCATCAGAAATATCTTCTACAAAACTCATAATGTGTGAAGTAATTAAAATTGTTTTTCCTTTTTCTTTTTCTGATTGAATAATTTTTTTTAATCGTATTAACGAAATAGGATCTAAACCTGTTGTTGGTTCATCTAAAATAATCAATTCACTATCAAACATAAAAGTTAAAACAAGATTTACTTTTTGTTTTGTTCCTCCTGATAAATTACTTAATTTTTGTTTTAAAAACGGGTGTAAATCAAAAAGATCAATCAGTTCTTTATCATTTGCTGTTTTGGTTCTAATATCTTTTATCATCTGAATTAATTCAGACACTGTAAGGTTACCAGGAAAGTTTGCTATTTGTGGTAAATAATTAACGTTATTACGATATTCATGCTTTTTTAAAACAGCTTCATTGCTAATATTTATAGTTCCTTTATCAGGAATAACCATTCCTAAAACACTTTTAATCAGCGTTGTTTTTCCTGAACCATTTGGACCAAGAATCGCAAAAATACCACCCGATTTTATTTCTAAGTTCAGATTTTTTAATACTGTAACTTTTCCAAATTTTTTATGTAGGCTATCAATTTTTATCATTTTACTTCTCTCATTAATGGTTTTTTATCTGCTAAATTATCAGGCGTAAATGCGGGTGATACTTTTTCAGAAAAATTAATAATATCTACAAATAAACTACGTAATAAAACAATGGCTTCTGGTGTTTTATTTACCACATACGAAAACAATTTTACAGGTCTGTAAGGCACATCCCCTTCTCCATTTTTATCTAAATCATACCCAGTATATTCGCTCCAATAATTATTATTAAAATTATTGTCGTTTAATTTACTGTTATACGATAAATCGAAAGAATTATGTAAAAAGTTGTTTTTAAAAAATTTATTAGCATAACAAGCGCCGGCTATTTTTAAAGCCCATCCGTTTCTAATAAAGTTGTTTTTTATATAATTAATACGCGTAGACCCTTCAACATTAATTCCTATCGTATTTTCTTGAAAGGTGTTATTTATAATTTCAGCATCGTAAATTTCTTTTAACAATAAACCGTATGAAGCCGTTCCCCAGTTTTTAATAAAGGTATTATGCTTCATTTTTATAAATTTAGAAAACATTACGGCAACTCCCGAACCATTGTTTAAAAAGGTATTGTTAAGGTATTCATCATTATTAGAAAACATAAAATGCAATCCATAACGTAAATTATTATAGCTTTTATTGTTAATTACTTTACTATGTGTTACAAATTCAAAATAAATTCCGTCTCTTAAATCATGAACTTCATTACTTTCTACCAAAATATTAGAACTATACCACATATGAATTCCGTTTCCAGAGCCAGCTTCTTCTATTGCATCACTAGAAATATGGTTGTTTTTTACAATACCATGATGAGATTTTTCAATTAAAATACCAAATAAAACTTTTTTTAACCGAACATTTTCAATTTTAAAATACTTGCTTCTAGAAACATAAATAGCAGCAAAGTCTTTCGTATAACTTTTACCCACATTTTTTAATGTAAGTCCTTTTACTGTTACGCTATCAGCAGCAATTTTTAAAATATACCCTTTCTTTTTTCCATCAATAATAGCTTCATTGTTTCCTAAAAGTGTTAATGGCTTATTTATTAAAATATCATATTCATTGTACACACCTTTACCTATTAAAATAGTATCGTTTTTAGATGCTTTTTTAATGGCCGATTTAATTGTTTTTACACTACAACTTGAACATACTTTTATTTTTTGAGCACATAAAGAAATCCCAATAAATAAAAACACCAATAATACTGTATAATTTTTAGTTTTTAGTTTCATTTAAAATAATAAACCTGTTCTTAAACTTACCCCAGTTAACACAAATATTAAAGCAACTAAAGTTACTAAAATAATGTGAAAAGCTAATGGTTTTAATTTTTTCTTCGGAATTAAAAAAAAGCGAGCATGTATTGCTAAACCTAAAGTTGTAACTAATAAAATTAATTTAAAAACTATATGTTTAGGAAAGTGTTCTTTAAAAGTAAACCAATCTGTAAAACTCGGAATTCTTATAAAAGCCAACCAAAATCCAGTAATTACAAGTATTAATAATGCTGGTAAACCGATAGGCTCGTAGGTTTTTTCAAATTTTTCAATAATTAAAAAATCTTTCTTTTTTAAAGCCTCTGGTAAAATTCTAATAGCTAAAATTAAGTGACCTCCTGCCCAAATAGATGCAGCTACGATATGTATAAAAACAAGTATTGGATACATTTATATTGAATATTTTAATCCTATTTGAAAAGACAAATCCTCGTCCATCTGAACACCATTATAGTTTTCATAAATTGGTGCACCTGCTTCAATTCCGATTTTAACATTTTTTAATCTTGAATTTTGATTAAACATAAAATTAAATCCTAAAAATGATTTTATTTTTTCTCCTCCATAATTATTAACATCAGCAGTTGTTACCATCATCGGATTTAAATCTGGATCTTGCCCTGATATTTTACTTTGAGAGAATCCTAAGAATCGCCCTGATATACTAATCCAGTCTGTAATTTTATAAGCACCCCAAAAATTAATTTGTTGTGAATTACCTAATCTATAATCTTCACTATTTTTACCTGTTCTAAAAGTTAATAAAGGTTGAATACCCCAAGAAACACTTTCTGTACTTCCTTTATATGTAGCTCCTAAAGTAATATCAAAAGTACCAGAACCTAATTGCATTGCATAGGGTAACTTTGCATTTACCATCATTGGAGTATCGTCTTTTTGTTTAATGTTTCCTACAGGTAAATTAAGCGTTCCGTTTAAATGAATAGATGTATTTTCTTTGGAATAAACACTATACAAAGCTCCTAATTTCATATCGCCAAAACCTGATGATTTTGTTGAAAAATCATGTAACATTGTCATTCCATTCATCATCATTCTTGCTTTTAAATCCATGTTATTAGTTACCAAATTTTGCATTAAAGACAAGGTTAACTTGTCCGAAGGAGCAAACATAATCCCTAACATATACATTTGCATATCCATAGATTGTGGCGCGACCATATACGAGTTATAAATAGCAGAATTATCGATCGCCGAAGTTCCTTCACGATTTCCTTCCATTGCCATATTCATGTAACGCAAAGAAATCATAAAACCTCCTTTTTGGTGTAAATGATCACCCATTACACCAATAGGTGCATGAGCATCTGGCCTATTATGATGGTGATGATGGCTTGTTGTTTTTTCTTGATTAAATTTTGATACTATTTCTTGCCAATTAAAGAGTTTTCCTCCTTTGTTTTGTTGAAGTTTTTTAGCTTCTTCATTATTTTTTAATGCAGATAAGTTTGCACCCATAGGGCTTTTAATAGCATCACTTATTAAATAAGTTGCTGTAGTAGCAGCTATTAAGTTTCCTGATTTATAATCTGAAACTAAAAAGCTAGAAAAAGAAGTCTTATTTTTGGTTTTAGTATAGTTTAACAAGCATTCTATAGCATCAAAATATATTATTTGATTATTAATTGTTGTTACTTGTGCTTTGTGTAACGGGTCTTTAATTACCATATTACAATGTACACATTGCTTATTGGTTCCTATAGCTTGACTAAATGTGTTTTTACTTATAAATAAAATAAACAATACACTTAAAAATAAATGATTTATTTTCATATTGGTGGTTTTTCCTTAAAATTTTGCAAGTTTTATTTAATTCTTAAAACGTGCCTTTATCTCGCTCCAATTAAACAATTGAGTTCCGTTTAACTGAGCTGATTTTTTAGTAGTATAAGCAGATAAGTTTGCCCCCATAGGGCTTTTAATTTCCTTATTTATTACATAAGTTGCTGTAGTAGCATCTACTAATTCTTTAGGTTTAGTATAATCTGTTACTAAAATATATTTTAATGTACTTTCTTTTTTTTCTGCTAAGGCATTTATCATACATTCAGCGGCATCATATTTAAATGCACGTCCTTTATTAGTAACTATTTCTGCTGCAAACTTGGTTTCTACAATAGTCATTTTACAAAAACTACATGCATCTTTACCGTATTCTATTTTTTGTGGACTTACCGTACAACTAATCAATAATATATTGATAAATACTAAATAAAATAATTTATTATACTTCATCATTATTTTTTAAAGTTTATTTCGCTTCTTTTTTTCCTACAAAAAAGGCTACAACAGTAAGTGTCATACCTACAAACATTAAATAACCTCCTGTGTGTGGTAAAGAAGTAACATCAAAATTTAACATTTTTTGATATCCTAATAATGGTGGCTTATAACTCATAGGAGTACCGTCTGGGTTTACTACTTTTATAATAGCATGCGGATCTAAATCACTTCCGTACGATGTAAGCCATTGATTAAAATCATACATACCTAACAGTCCTAAAACAGCCATTAATGTAAACCAACCAATAAACCATTTGTAAGAAACTTTATTAAAAAAACCAAGTAAACCTATTAACATCCCTAATATTGCCATAGCGCTAATTACTTTCGGGAAAACTGAAAATTCCCACATATCAGCCGGTTTAGGTATTACTTTCATACCTATATAATGATTTAAACCATCAATATTTGTTAAATCAAATTCCGAAACTCCTTTAATACCGTCTATATGAATATTCATTCCTAAAGGCTCTGGATATTGCGGAGCACCAAGCATAATATTCCATAAAGGGAATTTAAATAAACTCAATAATAGTAAAGAGCCGATAATCATAATTATACCTGCTTTTTTCATAGTTATATTTTTTAAGAAGTGTTAATATATATTTGATTAAAGGCTGCTTGAGTAAGTCATCAATCTAAAACATCAAGCAGCCTATCAACCAAAAAATCAACTATTAATTATAGCTTTTTATTCATCATCTAAAGACCAAGATAATTTAATATCTGATTTTTTAGGTGAAACTCTTATGTAACCTTGCATTTCTTGATGTAAAGCTGAACAGAAATCTGTACAATAAAATGGCCAAATACCTACTTTTTTAGGCTCCCAAGTAAGCGTTTTAGTTTGTCCTGGCATTATTAATAATTCAGAATTATTAGCTCCAATCATTGCAAATCCATGAGGAACATCAAAGTCTTGTTCGTGATTTGTAATATGAAAATATACTTTATCTCCTACTTTAATTCCTTCAATATTATCTGGTGTAAAGTGAGATCTAATCATAGACATAGAAATATGTACTTCGTTTCCGTTTCTTACCACTTTTGCCTCTGCTGGAGACTGAATAGCGTATGGATGCTTGTTTTCATCTAATCTATATATTTTTTTAGATTTCTCTTTTATTATGCTTGCTGGTATTGCAGCTGCATAATGAGGTTCTCCGTGTGTTGGAAAATCTAATAATAATTCCATTTTTTCTCCCGAAATATCATATAATTGAGCAGAATGTTCTAATTCTGGTCCGGTTGGTAAATAACGGTCTTTTGTAATTTTGTTCATAGCAAACATATACTTACCAAAAGGTTTTCTTGAGTTTCCTCCAGGAATTGTTAAGTGTCCTACTGAATAATACGTTGGTTTTCTATCAATTACCTCCCATGTACCTAGTTTCCATTTTACAACTTCTGATGAAATAAAGAATGTTGTATATGCGTTTCCTTTGTCATCAAACTCAGTATGTAAAGGTCCTAAACCACCAGACTTAACAGAACCTGCTAAAATATCTTCATAATTTAAAATTGGAATACCATAAGCCTCACCGTCAAACTTTTTATTTTCTATAGCATCTAATATTTTTGGAAAAGAGTGAATTGTTAAATCTGCTGATAATTTACCATTACCAATAATATACTCTCCTGTTGGATCTACATCACAACCATGTGGCGATTTTGGTGTTGGTAAAAAGTAAATTGCACCAGGAATATCTGCTGGGTTTACCGTTAATACTTCTTTCACCATTGTAGAAGTTGCTGTATGCGTATGCTCATCATATACGTTATGTGCATAGTTTGTTGGCATTTTAGTACCTCCTCCATTATCTACATACTCTTCAATTTTTTTCCAGTTAATTGCTGCAATAAAATCTTTATCATTTTGCGAAGCGTTTACCTCTAATAAAGTACTTGCTTCCTCTGTATTATAGGTTGTAAAGAAAAACCATCCGTGAGATTTATCTCTACCAGGGTGAGAAAGATCATAATTAAAACCTGGCATTAATATTTGGAATTTAATTCCCATTCTACCAGTTTCTTTATCAACTTTTATAAAAGATAATGCTCCTTTAAAGTTTCCTTTATACTCTTTAATAGGCATATCAACCTGTGGTACCGGAACAGAAAAACGAGTTCCTGCAACTACATACTCAGTATTTTCAGTAATAAATGAAGAACTATGGTTACCTGCACTATTTGGTACTTCTATAATTTCTTCTGTTTCAAAAGTTGTAAGGCTAATTCTAGCAATACGTGGGGTATTATTACCGTTAATAAATATCCAACGCCCATCTAATTCTCCATTCGTTTGAGAAATATCTGGGTGATGAGAATCATCCCAAGGTATTTGACCAAAAGAGGTGTTTAACATTGGTTTTGTTTCTTCTGAATACCCATAACCTGTAGTTGGAAATTGAGAAAAAACAGGAATTTCTTTAAACATTCTTCCAGATGGTAAACCGTAAACCGTTAAGTTTCCACTATAACCACCAGAAATAAATGCATAATGCGAGTCATGTTCTCCTGGAGCAACATATACTTTTTCTGCTTTACTACTATTTAAAGCACTTTTATTGCTGTTATCACCATTATTACCACAACCTACTAACAAAAAGGCTGTTGATAAAAATAATGCTAAAAATTTATAACTTGTTTTCATAATTTTTTGATTTTGGTGATTATAATGTTCTAAAGAATTCTAAAACTTGTCTTGTTTCATCTTCAGTTAAATTCTGATTTGCCATTGGCGATCCATTAAATTTCATTAATAACTCCTTAGCAATAGGATCGTTTTTTACCATTTCTTCAGGATTCATAATCATATTCATTACCCATTCTGGAGAACGTCTTTTTAAAATTCCTGTAGGATTAGGTCCAATAAATTTTCTATTGGTTCTATGACAAGAAGAACATTTATTTTTAAATACCACGGCTCCTTTATCAGCCATTGCTTGGTCTACAGTTTCTCCTAATGTTACTGATTTAATCGGACCAATACCTTTATTACTTAAGTCTATCGTCCCACCTTCTTCGGCTTTTTTTACTACTTTTTTAGCTGGCTCTTTTTTTACTACTGCTTTTTTGGTTTTTGGGGAGTTATTTGTAGTTTCTTTTTTTTCTTTGCCTCCGCAACTAATAAATAATGCTACTAACATTACTAGGAATACATTTTGTAATTTCATTTTAATTAATTTTAATTTCGATTGATTTTAATTTTTATTTATCACTTGGCACTAATACATCTCCAATAACATGTATCCAGCCATTACTAACTTTTACTGATTTTAAAATTTTGGTTCCTCCTACAAACAAATCTTCTCCTTCTTTTGTTACCTCTAGGTATTCACCAGATGCCATATACAATTTTCTTTTTTTACGTACATTTTTATCTAAAGTGGCAATAGTATAATTTGCCGGAGCAACATGGTTTTTTAAAATAAATGCCAATTGATCTTTATTCTCTGGCTTTAACAATGTTTCTACGGTTCCTTTTGGCAATTTATCAAATGCGCCATTTACAGGAGCAAAAACAGTTAATGGTCCTGCATTTACTAAAGCATTTTCTAAATCGGCTGCTTTAACGGCTACAACTAATGTTTTAAAATCATCTAAAGAAACTGCCACTTGTAATGCGTTTGGTTCAGACTCTTTATCAACCACAGCTGATTGCCCTTTATGCATTTCTTCAGTAGTTTTTGTAGTTTCTTTAACGGTTTCCTTTTTTGATTCTTTACATGAATAAAATGTAAAACTTAATAATAAGGTTAAAATTAAAATTTTTGTTTTCATCGGTTGACTTTTTAAATTATACACAAAATTAAAGTAGTAAATTATCTAAAAACATGATTAATATCATAAAAAGATATTTTTGTCTTTTATTTAGTTTTAAAACTAATTATCAGAATTTTTTTATAGTATTTTTTTTACTTTTTCTTTTAATATAGTTCTTAAATAAAAAACAAAATCACCCTTAAAATAAAGTTAACCATGCTTCTATTTTACTACTTATGAAGTAAATATAGGAGTTTTTTTATTTAGATTAAAAATAAACTAACACGTAAACGATTTCAAAACACCGAACTAACCACTTGTATTACAATTCTTTAAAAATGATTATTTATATTTACATACATCTATAACCAAAAACAATGATAATTGTCATATAACTGTTATTTAATAATTCTCTAATTTGTAAAACAATTAAACTATTATTTACTATGCCAATAAAAAGTTATTTAGCACATCCTTTTGAAGGACAAAAAGAAGAGTTACAAAAAGCGCTTTCTTTTATTGATGGATGCGAAATAATTCCTGCTGAGAACAAAAATGTACTTGTTCTTGTTACCGAAACAAAAGATGATGCAGAAGATAAAAGTTTAAAAGAAACTATTGAAACCATAAAGAGTTTAAAATTGCTAGCCTTGGTTTCAGGATTTAATACACCAAAAAACAAATAAAATATGAGCGCCTCTTTAACAAGTAGACGAAGTTTTGTAAAAAAAATGGCTGCTACAGCAGCAATGACAGCTGCAGCGACTATGTTTCCTGGAATTATTTTTGCCAACGAACAACTTGCTGGAATACCTGATGGAAATTTAGATTGGAAAAAAGGACCTTGTCGTTTTTGCGGTGTAGGTTGTGGTATTTTAGTTGGTGTAGAAAATGGAAAAGCCGTTGCTGTAAAAGGAGATCCAAATTCTACCGTAAATAAAGGTCTCTTATGTGTTAAAGGATACCATCAAACCATGTGTATTCAATCTAGCGACAGATTAACGCATGCTTTGGTAAAAAAGAATGGCGTTTATGTAAAAACTCCAATTAGCGATGCTTTAGATATTGTTGCTAATAAAATGAAAGAAACCATTAAAGAGCACGGTAAAGATGCTGTTGCAATGTATACTTCAGGGCAATCTACAATTCCCGAAGGCTATGTTGCTTCTAAATTGATGAAAGGAGCTATTGGTACTAATAATTTAGATTGTAACGCTCGTTTATGTATGGCAAGTGCTGTTACCGGGTTTTTAACCACTTTTGGTGCCGATGAACCAATGGGATGTTATGATGATATAGACCATGCTGATTACTTTATTACTTGGGGAAATAACATGGCAGAAATGCACCCAGTATTGTTTTCACGAATGTTATCTCAAAAAAATAGTAGAGGTGCTAAAATTATCGATTTTGCAACCAGAACAACACGTTCTAGTATGGCGTCAAATAAATCTATTTTATTTGAACCTCAAACAGATTTAGCGGTAGCAAACGCTATTTGTTATGAAATAATACATAATGGATGGGTAAATAAATCGTTTGTAGAAAAACATTGTAGTTTTAATAAAGGAACTACAAATATAGGCTATGGTTTAGAAGATAATTTTAAATTTAAAGACAAGCCTGAAAAAATAAACTTTGAAGAATACAAAGCTTTTTTAGAAGATTATACGCCTGAAAAAGTAGCAAAATACTCTAAAGTATCAGTTAAGGATATTAAATATTTAGCTGCTATTTATGGAAACCCAAACAGTAAAGTGGTTTCTTATTGGTGTATGGGAATGAACCAACACACCAGAGGAACTTGGATGAATAACTTAGTATATAACATTCATTTACTAACAGGTAAAATTTCACAACCTGGTAACGGACCTTTCTCTTTAACAGGACAACCGTCTGCTTGTGGTACTGCTCGTGAAGTAGGTACGTTTACACATAAATTACCGCACGGAGTTGTAATGAATAAAAAAGATAGAGAAATGGCTGCAAGAATTTGGAAAGTTCCTGTAGATAGAATTCCCGCTAAACCTACCTATCACGCTACCGAAATGTTTAGAGCTGTAGATAGAGGTGAAATTAAATTTATTTGGACACAAGCTACGAATCCATTAGTATCCTTACCAAAAACAAGTCGTTATCGCCCTGCGATGGAGAAAAAATCTTGTTTTGTAGTCGTTTCTGATGTATTCCCTACTCCTACTTCGGATGTTGCTGATGTTATTTTACCTGCAAGTTGGCATATCGAAAAATCGGGAGTTTATGGTAACTCTGAAAGAAGAACTCAACATTGGGATAAAATGGTAGAAGCTCCAGGAGATGCTACTCCAGATGCGTGGATGTTTATTGAAGTTGCTAAACGAATGGGATTCGGCGATTTATTTCCGTACAGTAAAGAAAATCACGTAGAAGAAATATACAACGAATACCGTCAGTTCCATGAAGGCGCAAAACACGGAATGGCACCTTTAGAGGTTTTAAAGAAAGAATCAGGAGCTATTTGGCCTTATGTTGAAGGAAAATCTACCCAATGGAGATTCAATTCAAAATACGATCCTGCTTGTACTAACGGAGAAGATTTTCATTTTTATGGAAAACCTGATGGTAAAGCAGTTATTTGGCAACGTCCTTACGAACCTGCACCTGAAATGCCAGACGAAGCTTATCCGTTTTGGCTAAACACAGGTCGTGTTATTGAGCATTGGCACACTGGTTCTATGACAAGAAGAATACCCGTTTTGCATAAAGCTGTACCAAATGCTTATGTTGAATTACACCCAGAAGATGCTAAAAAAATGCAAATTAGAAATGGGGAAAACATAAAAGTAACCTCACGAAGAGGCTCTTGTATTTTACCTGCATCTATCAACGAAAGAGGATTACCTACAAGAGGACAAGTTTTTGTACCGTTTTTTGATGAAAACATGATGATTAACGATGTTACTTTAGATGCTTTTTGTCCGATTTCTAAAGAACCAGACTACAAAAAATGTGCTGTTAAAATAGAAAAAGCATAAGTTATGAGAAAACGATTAGGTATCATATCGCTATTTGTATTGCTTTTTATTGCTTTTATAACTATTTGGAATTATAGTTATTACCAAGGGCAAGAAGAAGCTTATATCCCAGTAAAAGAAAACGAAACAGCACCTATAATCCCTACAGAAGCTGGTGTTTTTAAACGAGCCGAACATGCTTTAGATTATACCAATATGCCTGTTGATTTTGAGCATCAAAGAAGTTTAGATGATTATTATGATAATAGAGCCTATCATGGTGCGCCTCCAAGTATTCCACATGCTATAGAAGAACGTCAGAATATAGGTGATAATACTTGTTTAAAATGTCATGAAAACGGTGGTTTTGTAGCTAAGTTTAACGCTTATACCCCTGTAACTCCGCATCCTGAATTGGTAAATTGTAAACAATGTCATGTACCTCAAAAATCAAAATCGCTATTTAAATCTGGTAATTTTGCAAAGGTACACGCTCCTAAAGTTGGTAACAATAATGCTTTAGTTACAAGTCCGCCCGTAATACCACATCAAACACAATTACGCGAAAACTGTTTGGCGTGTCATGCAGGACCAAGTGCTCCTAAAGAAATTAGAGTATCGCATCCTGAGCGAGTTAATTGTAGGCAATGTCACGTACCAAATACCAAAGAACTTACAGCCATTAAAGATTTTATAAGAAAACAATGATAAATACAAACTACATAAAACATTTTTGGATTTTAAGTATCACTTTTTTGTTGATAACCGCCTCTTGTAAGCATAAAGAAGATGAATATCATAGTGTTACCGATAAAATTGAAGCAAAAAGTAAACATTATAACGGTACTTCTATTTCATCAGAAAAATATATTGGAAATTTAAAATTAGTAGAAGTAACCGAAAATGGTATTACTTTTTCTATTCCCGAACGAAAAGGCGAAATAAAATCATACGCTTGTACCGAATGTCATAGCAAACCTTTACAGCAAATGCAACGTAAAGGATTAAAAAAAGCACACTGGAATATCAAATTAAATCATGCTAATGCCAATACCATGAGTTGTACTACTTGCCATAACGGAAGTAATATGGATGATTTAAGAAGTATAACAGGACATAAAATCGACTTTAATAATAGTTATAAATTATGTAGTCAATGTCATCAAAAACAATATAAAGATTGGACAGGTGGCGCACACGGAAAAAAGATAGCAAGTTGGGCTCCTCCAAGAGCATCGATGACTTGTGTAAACTGTCATAATCCGCATTCGCCAGGTTTTGATACCAAATGGCCTGCGCGATTTAATACCAAAAAAGAAAAACAACGACAATAAACCTAACATTTGTTTAACATCAGTTTTTGGATGCTAACAATTTTATAGAAAGTATAATATATGAGTGGAATTGGAAAATATTTTAGGTTGAATTTAAATAGCACAACCAAGCAAGAATCTTCTGGAGGATGTGGTTGTGGTAGCACTTCTAACGGATGTGATTCTCATAAACCTAAAGAAGAATTAAGTAACGAAGAATTTTTTGAAGCCGCAGTTGATGCTGCTATTGGTGATGAAAGACATAAAGATGGTTTTGATCAGGTTTTTGATGTAAAAATGGATCGTAGATCTGCCTTTAAAAAGTTAACTGCAAGTTTACTAATTGGTGCAGGTGCAGCTTCTTCGTGTACAAGTATTACATCGAGCGAAGAATCAAAAGAAAAAGCACAAATAGACTGGGAAGAGCAATTTAAAGGAAACTATAAATTGATGGACGACAAAGAGAAAAACGCAACTGTTGATCGATTAGTGCGTTCGTACCAATTACGTACCGGTAAAAATATTAGCATGTCTAATAAAAATGCCGAAGAAGATGTGTTGTTTGGGTACGCTTTTAATATCTCAAAGTGCCAAGGATACATGGATTGTGTAAGTGCTTGTGTGGAGGAAAATAATCAAGATAGAAATTCGCAAATGGAATACATCCGTATTCATGAAATGAAAGACGGAAAAGGGTTTAATTTTAATGAAGCAGATGATAATTATTATCATGAAGTACCTGCTGAAGGGCATTTTTATATGGGAACTCAATGTTTTCATTGTGATAATCCACCATGTGTAGAAGTTTGTCCGGTACAAGCTACTTGGCGAGAAGAAGATGGAATTGTAGTGGTTGATTACGATTGGTGTGTAGGTTGTAGATACTGTATGGCAGCTTGTCCTTACGATGGTCGTCGTTTTAACTGGAGTAAACCTGAAGTTCCTGAAGAGGAAGTAAACAAAAACCAGCATTATTTAGGAAATAGAATGCGTAAAAAGGGCGTGATGGAAAAATGTACTTTTTGTGTGCAACGTTCTAGAGCTGGTAAAAATCCTGCTTGTGTAGAGGCTTGCCCTACTGGTGCACGTATTTTCGGTAATTTATTAGATCCTGAAAGTACCATTCGTTGGGTGTTAGAAAATAAAAAAGTATTCAGATTAAAAGAAGATTTAGGTACTGAACCAAAGTTCTGGTATTTTATGGATTAATTGATTTTGCGTTAGGGATTGCAGTGGTATCCTTTTATTTGACTCTTTGAGCGGAGCGGAAAAGTTGTCAAATAAAAGATTTAACGGAAAGCCCGACCGTTAGGGAACGCCCTAAAAAAATATACTAAGAGTTATAATAAAAAATAAAATGAGAAGACTTAAAGTTTTTGGAAGTTTAATAAAAGACAGTTTAGATGTTATTACCCGAGGATCTAAAAGATATCATTTGTGGATGGGTTTTTTAACCTTAATAATGCTAATTGGTATGTATTGTTACTCCATTCAATTAGAACACGGATTGAGTGTTACAGGAATGACAGATCGGGTAAGTTGGGGATTGTATATTTCTAATTTTACTTTTTTGGTTGGGGTGGCTGCAGCGGCAGTTATGCTAGTAATGCCAACCTATGTTTTAAAAGATGTAGACTTTAAACAAGCGGTATTAATTGGAGAAGGTTTAGCGGTTGCCGCATTAATTATGTGTTTAGCTTTTGTGGTTGCCGATATGGGAGGTCCTTCTGTTTTATGGCATATGATGCCGGTTATAGGTGTTTTTAACTTTCCAAATTCAATGTTAACTTGGGATGTTATTGCCTTAAACGGTTACTTATTTATTAATATTAGTATTCCATTTTATATACTATTTAGGCATTATCAAGGAAAAGAATCTAAGAAAAATGTGTATTTACCGGTGCTATACTTTCAGTGTTTTGGGCTGTTGGTATTCACTTAGTTACCGCCTTTTTATACCAAGGATTACAAGCAAAACCTTTTTGGAATACAGCATTGCTAGGACCTCGTTTTTTAGCTTCGGCTTTTGCAGCGGGTCCTGCTTTAATTATTTTGGTATTGGCTATTATTAGAACCTATACCGAGTTTAAAATAGAAAATAAAACCATTAAAAAATTAGCTTTAGTGGTTACTGTTGCTGCTCAGATTAACTTAATTATGTTAGTTTCTGAGTTATTTAAAGAATTTTACGCACCTACACACCATAGTGAAAGTGCTTATTATTTATTTTTTGGATTGCACGGTAAAACGGCGTTGTTACCTTGGATTTGGACAGCCATTACCTTAAATGTAATCGCAACCGTATTATTAACGTTTCATAAACTTCGTAATAATTTTAAAGTATTGTTTTTTGCCTGTACAATTTTATTTATTGCAATTTGGATTGAAAAAGGATTCGGATTAATCGTTCCTGGATTTATACCTGGACCTTATGGTAAAATAGCTGAATACACACCTACAGGAATTGAAATTGGTGTTACTTTAGGTATTTGGGCAATGGGTGCACTTATTTTTACGGTATTGGCTAGAACGGCAATTCAAATTGAAATAGGAAAGATGAGGTACAAGAAAAAATAAAATTGATACGCACCTACTCTTTTGTTATTGCTATAATTTATGGTAGCTTTACCTTTTTATTTACAAAATGACAGTTGAAGATTTAGTAGGAAAATATAACATTATTGGTAATAACCAAGATGCAGAAAAGTACACTTATAAAGGTGTGCTTTCTTTAGCTTTAGATGCTAATAAGCGAATTATTGCTAAGTGGCTTATTAATAATGAACAAGAACAAATTGGTGCTGGTTTTTTTAAAAATAATATTTTAGTCATCAATTTTAACTACAAAGGTGCCGATAAAAACATATATAAAGGAGTGGTTGTTTATCAATGTATTTCTAAAGATATTTTAGATGGTTTTTGGTCTGAAAAACACGGAAATCCGTTATACTTAGGTGAAGAGCGTTGTTTTAGAATAAAAGAAAATGAACTTTTAAATTAGCTTTTTTTATGCAGTGTCCTTGTAATCCATCAAAAAAATATAGCACTTGTTGCCAAAAAGCACATCAAAATATACAAACAGTTTTAACTGCGGAACAATTAATGCGATCTAGATACAGTGCTTTTGTTTTAGCTAATATTAATTACTTACAAGAAAGTCATCACTCTAGCACACGTCCTTCAAATAAAGAAAAAAAAGAAATTTTATCATGGACAAAGTCTGTGAAATGGCTCAAATTAGAGGTTTTAAACACAAGTAAAGGCTCAATTACCGATTTAGAAGGTACTGTTGAGTTTAATGCTTTTTTTATGGAAAACGGTAAAGTTGACGTAATTCATGAAAATTCCTCTTTTTGTAAAGAAAATAAGCATTGGGTATATCTTAATGCTAACTAACACTGTATAAAATTACACAATATTTAGTCTTTCTGTTATTTTGATGATAAAAATACAACATAAATTAAAAATCATTAAAAAAAAAGCATACATTTGAACCGATGTTAAACAATAAAAGAAATACAATCTCTTTAAATGCCGTAAACTTTACGACATCTTCTTTTATTCGCACTATTCGCATTATCATTATTACCCTTTAAGGGTTATCTTCTATACATATCATCCTATATATATTTATTTTTTCAAAAAATTGAAAACAGATAAATAGCATCCATAAAAAATATCATTAATTACATTTATATCTTTTAAAATGAAAGTTTTAAAATTCGGAGGTTCATCAGTAGCCAATAGTCAAAACATTAATAAAGTACTTCAAATAGTAACAAATACTGCTTCAAAAGAAAAAATAGCAGTAGTCGTATCTGCATTTGGTAAAACTACCAATAAATTAATTGCAGCTGCAAATAATGCTGCCAATAATAATGCATCATACACCATACTTTTTGATGAAGTAAAAGAACTACACGTACAAGTTATTGCAGATTTAGTAAACAATACTGCACAAGATAAAGTACAACAAGAAGTTAGCACATTATTTAACCAATTACAAACGTTACTAGAAGGTTGTTTTCTTTTAAAAGAAGTAACCCCAAAAACAATGGCAACTATTAGTAGTTTTGGCGAATTATTATCTTCATATATTATTTCTGAAGCTGCTAAAAACACCTTAAATGCTACTTATAAAGATAGTAGAGAACTTATTAGTACTTCTAATTTTTTTGATAAAGCTCAGGTAAATTTTGCTGTTACAAATAAAAATTGTCAAGATTTTTTTAATAACAACGCACACCAAGTTACAGTTTTACCAGGATTTATTGCAAAATCAGAAAGTGGTTTAACAACAACTTTAGGAAGAGGTGGTTCTGATTATACTGCAGCAATTTACGCTGCTGCATTAAATGTAAGTGAACTACAAATATGGACAGATGTAAGTGGAATGTTTACTGCAAATCCTAGTGTGGTTAAACAAGCTTTTCCTATATCGAAAATTTCATATCAAGAAGCGATGGAGTTGTCTCATTTTGGAGCAAAAGTAATCTACCCTCCTACTATACAACCAGTATTAGAAAAAGAAATTCCGATTGTTATTAAAAACACTTTCGAACCAGATAATGTGGGTACGTTAATTAGCAAAGAAGTTAAAAGTAAAAACCTTGTAAAAGGAATTACTCATATAGAAAACATCACGCTGTTAACACTAGAAGGTAGTGGAATGGTTGGAGTATCTGGAGTGTCAAAACGATTATTTGAAACGCTTTCTATTCAAGATGTTAATGTTGTTTTAATTACACAAGCCTCTTCTGAACATTCTATTTGTGTAGGTATTTATGATGAGGACACCCAAAAAGCAGCCAAAGCAATTAACGATGCTTTTGAGATAGAGATAGAACGTCATAAAATAAAACCTGTGATTGTAGAACAAGGCTTAGCTATTTTAGCTTTAGTAGGTGACAACATGAAAAATCATCAAGGTTTAAGCGGACAAATGTTTGGTACTTTGGGTAAAAACAATGTAAATATTAGAGCCATTGCTCAAGGCGCTTCACAAAAAAACATATCCGCAGTTATTGATAGTAAAGATGCTAAAAAAGGATTAAACATATTGCATGAACAGTTTTTTGAAGAAAAAGTAAAACAATTAAACTTGTTTGTTACAGGTGTTGGTAATGTTGGTGAGCGTTTATTAGCCCAAATACAACAGCAAGAACAGTATTTAAAGGAACATTTAAAATTGAACCTTAGAGTTGTTGGAATTGCCAATTCTAAAAAAATGGTTTTTGATGAAAATGGTATCAATTTAAATAATTGGAAAGAATTATTAACAAACGGAACACCAGCAACTCTTGATGATTTTTTTGCCAAAACAAAAAGCTACAACCTTCGTAATGCTGTTTTTGTAGACAATACTGCGAATCAAAAAGTTTCAGAAATTTACGAAAAATACTTACGTAATAATATTGCCGTAGTTACTTGTAATAAAATAGCCTGTGCTTCTGATTTAAACAACTACAAAACATTAAAAACTGTATCAAAAAAATACAAAGCACCTTTTTTATTCGAAACCAATGTTGGCGCAGGTTTACCTATTATCGACACGTTAAAAAATTTAGTTGCTTCAGGTGATAGAGTTCATAAAATACAAGCCGTTTTATCGGGTAGTTTAAATTTTGTTTTTAATAATTTTAATGTTGCCAATACATTTCATGATGTTGTTACCGAAGCTCAAAAAGAAGGTTATACAGAACCAGATCCTAAAATTGATTTAAGTGGTGTTGATGTTGCCAGAAAAATATTAATTCTTGCTCGTGAAAGCGGATATAATTTAGAGTTATTTGACATTGAAAACAACTCGTTTTTATCAGAAAAAAGCTTAAAAAGCACTAATAATGATGAATTTTATGCTAGTTTAACCGAATTTGAAGCGGATTTTCAACAAATTTTTAAAGAAGCAAATGATAAAAATTGTCGTTTAAAATATGTTGCTGAATTTTCTGATGGTAAAGCAAAAGTTGGGTTACAACATATTCCGTCTGACCATCCTTTTTACAACTTAGAAGGAAGTGATAACATCGTGTTATTTTTTACTGATAGATACCCTATAAATCCACTACAAATAAAAGGTGCTGGTGCTGGTGCAGATGTTACCGCATCAGGAATTTTTGCCGATATTATTAGAGTAGGAAACAGATAAATTTAAGCTAAAATCAATAACAAGCTGTAAATACAGCTATCAACTTGCTATTAATTGCATAAAAAATGAAATATATAAAAATATTTGCCCCAGCCACAGTAGCCAATGTTTCTTGCGGATTCGATTCTATGGGATTTGCTGTAGACACCATGGGTGATGAAATGACTTTTAGAAAAACAACAGAAAAAGGAGTCCGAATATCAAAAATTACTGGAGCAAACGGCTTAAGCTTAGATCCTACCAAAAATGCAGCAGGAGTTGTTGCTTTAGCAATGTTAGCAAAGCATCCTGTTAATTTTGGTATTGAAATAACCATGCACAAAGGTTTTTCTCCAGGAAGCGGTTTGGGCAGTAGTGCCGCTAGTGCTGCTGGTGCTGCCTTTGGTGTTAACGAATTATTAAACAAACCTTTTTCAACCCTAGAATTAACAAAATTTTCTATGTTAGGAGAAGAAGCTGCTTGCGGCACTCCAATTGCCGATAATGTTGCTGCTGCTGTTTACGGAGGTTTTGTGCTTATTAGAAGTTATGATCCTTTAGATATTCTAAAACTACCGGTTCCTAATGAATTACAATTGGTAGCAATACATCCACAAATAGAAGTAAAAACAAAAGATGCTCGAGACGTTTTACCTAAAAACGTTCCTTTAAAAAGCGCTGTTACCCAATGGGCAAATGTAGGCGGATTAGTAAGCGGTTTATACACCAACGATTATCAATTAATTAGCAATTCGTTAATCGATGTTATTGTTGAACCTGCTCGTAAACATTTAATTCCGCATTTCGATTTAGTTAAAAGTGAAGCCATCAAATCAGGTGCTCTTGGTGCAGGAATTTCAGGATCTGGCCCTACCATTTTTGCATTGTGTAAAGGCAAAGAAATTGCTAAAAAAGTACAAGAAGCTATCCAAAACTCTTATGCAGGTAAAAACATTGATTTTACACTTTTTTCATCAAAAATAAACACAGAAGGTGTTCGTATTTTAGAATCGGAATAATAACAACTTTTGCTCATAAATTATTGCTAAACGCAACAACACAAACAACAAAAAAATGAACTATTATAGTCTTAATAAAAAATCACCTAACGTTAACTTTAAAGATGCTGTAGTAAACGGATTAGCATCAGATAGAGGTTTATATTTTCCTGAAAACATTACACCTTTATCAAAAGAATTTATTAAAAATATTGATGCCTATTCTAACAACGAAATAGCTTACGAAGTTATTAAACAGTTTGTAGGAGATGAAATTCCAACTGAAACATTAAAACAGATTATTAGTGAAACTTTATCTTTTGATTTCCCAGTAATTCCAGTAGATAAAAACACAAGTACTTTAGAACTTTTTCATGGTCCTACTATGGCTTTTAAAGATGTTGGTGCTCGTTTTATGGCACGTTGTTTAGGGTATTTTAACAGAAATAATAACAATAAAGTTACGGTATTGGTTGCTACTTCAGGAGATACTGGCGGAGCAGTTGCTGACGGGTTTTTAGATGTAAAAGGTGTAGATGTTGTTATTTTATATCCTAGCGGAAAAGTAAGTGACATTCAAGAAAAACAATTAACCACTTTAGGTAAAAATATTACTGCTTTAGAGGTTGATGGTGTTTTTGATGATTGTCAGGATATGGTTAAAACTGCTTTTTTAGATGCTAAAATTAACCGTGTATTAACTTCAGCAAATTCAATTAACGTTGCTCGATGGTTACCACAGATGTTTTACTTTTTCTTAGCTTACAAACAAGTTTACAAACAAGTTTACAAACAACAAAAAGACATTGTTTTTTCAGTGCCAAGTGGTAATTTTGGGAATATTTGTGCAGGTATTATGGCTCAGAAATTAGGCTTGCCTATTAAACATTTTGTTGCTGCCACCAACATAAACGATACCGTACCTAATTATTTGGCAAATGGAATTTACAAACCAAAACCATCAAAAGCAACAATTTCTAATGCGATGGATGTAGGAAATCCTAGTAATTTTATCCGTATTCAAGAATTATTTAAAAATGATATTAAGGCATTAAAAAACACTTTTTCATCTTATTCTTTTTCTGATGACGAAACACAAGAAGCGATGAAAATTATTTATAAAAAAAGCAACTATATTGCTGATCCTCACGGAGCAGTTGGATATTTAGGTGCTAAAGAATATCAAAAAGAAAATCCAACTAATTTATGTATCTTTTTAGAAACCGCGCATCCTGTTAAGTTTTTAGAGGTAGTAGAAAATTCATTAAATATTAAAATTGCTATTCCTAAACAGATTAAATCTGTTATAGATAAAGAAAAAAAATCTATAAAAATTAGCTCCTATAACGATTTGAAAGCTTTTTTGAATGCTTAATTTTCAATACAAATTACTTCTGTTTTAAATAGAAGTAATTTGTTTAACTTTTTTTTATAGATTTATGCCAAATGATTTTACATGCATAAAGCTACAAAAGTTACTCGTCTTTTCGACTTTCCTTATTATCAATTAAAACATTATCCGCAAGAAAAATGTTTTGTTTCAAAAAAAGAAAATACTTGGATTAACACTTCTACCCAAAACTATATAAACAAAGCTAATAAAGTAAGTATTGCCTTGCTTAAACTAGGCATAAAACCTGGAGATAAAATTGCCGTTATTACAAATACAAACCAACCAAAATGGCATGTTTTAGATATTGGTATTTTGCAACTAGGTGCTATAAATGTTCCTTTATACCCTACTTTTTCAGAAAAAGATTATGCATATGTTTTAAATCATTCAGACAGTATTTATTGTTTTGTTTCTGATAATGAATTGTATCAAAAAGTAATTGCTGTGCAAGAGCAAACACAACTTAAAAAAGTGTTTACTTTTGAAGAAATTGATACTGATTATAGCTGGAATTCTTTTTTATCGCTAGGAAATGATACCGAAGTACAATCAATTGTCGAAAAACATAAAGAAGCTGTTAATCCGTCTGATTTAGCCACTATAATTTACACCTCTGGTACTACAGGAACTCCAAAAGGTGTTATGCTTTCTCATCAAAATATTGTCGCTAATATTTTTGCTGTTGGTAAATCTTTAAATCTACATAGCAATAAAAAAAGAGCTATTAGTTACTTGCCTGTTTCTCATATTTTTGAAAGAGCATCTTCTTACTATTGTCAATATATGGGATTCGAAATTTATTTTGCCGAAAACATCGATAAGATAGGCGAAAATCTAAAAGAAATATCACCTAATTTTATGGCGGTTGTACCTCGTTTACTAGAAAAAGTTTTTGATAAAATTGTTGATAAAGGAAGTGATTTATCCGGCTTAAAAAAACGGTTGTTTTTTTGGGCTTTAGAACTTGCAGAACAATACAAACCTTATAAAGTAAATGGTTGGTGGTACGAATTTCAATTAAAAATAGCTCGAAAACTTATTTTTTCTAAATGGAAAGAAGCTTTAGGTGGGCAGTTAGATTTTATGCTTGCAGGCAGTGCGCCTATGCAACCTCGATTAATTAAAATATTTACAGCTGCCGGAATTCCTGTTTTTGAAGGCTATGGAATGACCGAAACATCGCCTGCTATTTCGGTAACCGACATGCGAAATAACGGATTTAAAATTGGTACTGTTGGTAAAGCAATTACAGGTGTTACTGTTAAAATTGCTGATGATGGTGAAATTTTGGTGAAAGGAAATAATATAATGATGGGCTATTATAAAAACATTGCTCAAACCAATGAAACCATTAAAAATGGGTATTTACACACTGGTGACATCGGAGAAATTGATGATGATGGCTTTTTAAAAATTACCGATCGCAAAAAAGAAATTTTTAAAACCTCTGGTGGTAAATATATAGCGCCTGCTGTTTTAGAAAGCGAACTAAAAAAGTCGCGTTTTATAGAACAAGTAATGGTTATTGGTGAAAGTCAAAAAATGCCAGCCGCTCTTATTCAAGTTACTTTCGATTTTGTAAATGAATGGGCTAAAAGACATAATCACACCATAAAAAATGTTACAAGTGATAAAAAATTAATTGATAGAATTCAAAAAGAAGTAGATTGTCACAACAAAAAGTTTGGAAAATGGGAGCAAATAAAACGTTTTGAAATTACAGCAGATGAATGGACTGTAGATGCTGGTCATTTAACACCTACATTAAAAATGAGACGCAAAATTGTATTAGAAAAATACAACAATTTATATCAAAAAATATATAATTCACAATAAATCAACTCTTAAGGTTTAACTTGTGCAATCAAGGTATTTTTCCTAATTTGCGAGACCCAAAAAAATGAACTTATGTCGATTGAAATTACGCGTCTTTTTGATTTCCCCTACTATCAAAAAGAAACTTATAATTTAAAAAAAGCCTTTACAACCAAATACAACGGTAATTGGGAATCAATTTCTACTCAAGAATATATTGATAAAGCAAATACGATTAGTAGAGGTTTATTGCGCTTAGGGGTACAACCTAACGACAAAATCGCTATAATTTCAACCAATAACCGTACAGAATGGAATATTTGTGACATTGGTATCTTACAAACAGGTGCGCAAAATGTACCTATTTATCCTACAATATCGAAGGAAGATTATGAATATGTTTTAAATCATTCTGAAGCTACTTATTGTTTTGTTTCTGATGCAGCAATTTTAGAAAAATTAAATCAAATTAAAGGAAATACAAAACTTAAAGACGTATTTACTTTTGAAGATATTGCCAATGAAAAAAGTTGGAACGAAATTTTAGATCTTGGTAAAGACACCAGTAATCAAAATGACGTTGAAGCTAGAAAAGACGCTGTTACTTCTGATACTTTGGCTACTTTAATATACACTTCTGGTACTACAGGAAGACCTAAGGGAGTTATGCTTTCTCATGGTAATATCGTATCAAACGTATTAGCAAGTGAGAAAAGAGTACCGCTTTTATACGGAGAAGAACGTGGACTAAGTTTTTTACCTATCTGTCATATTTTTGAACGCATGATATTGTATTTATACCAATATTGTGGTGTTTCTATTTATTTTGCCGAAGCAATTGATAAATTAAGCGAAAATGCACAAGAGGTAAAACCTCATGTAATGACTGCTGTACCTAGATTATACGAAAAAATTTACGATAAAATTTATGCAAAAGGCGCAGATTTAACGGGTATCAAAAAGAAATTATTCTTTTGGGCTATTGATTTAGGACTTCAGTACCAACCATACGGAGCAAATGGATGGTGGTATGAACAAAAATTAAGCATTGCTCGTAAATTAATATTCTCTAAATGGCAAGCTGCTCTTGGAGGCGATTTAAAATTAATGGTTTCGGGTTCTGCTGCCTTACAAACGCGTTTAACCAAAATGTTTGCAGCTGCAGGAATGCCTGTTATGGAAGGTTATGGTTTAACAGAAACTTCTCCTGTTATTACAGTTAATGATGTTAGAAATGGCGGATTTAGACCTGGTACTGTTGGTAAACTTATTAGCGGATTAGATTTAAAATTTGCAGAATCTGGAGAGATTTTAGTAAAAGGCCCTAATGTAATGTTAGGTTATTATAAAGATCCTGTAAAAACTGCTGAAGTTTTAAAAGATGGATACTTTTACACAGGTGATAAAGGTGAGTTAGATAAAGATGGTTTCTTAAAAATTACTGGTCGTACTAAAGAAATGTTTAAAACCTCTGGTGGTAAATATGTTATTCCGCCATTATTAGAAGGTGAATTAAAACAATCTCGTTTTATAGAACAAGTAATGGTTATTGGTGAAGGCGAAAAAATGCCAGCTGCTTTTATTCAACCTAATTTTGAGTTTGTAAAAGAATGGGCAAAAAGACACGACCTTAAGTTTGAAAATAATACCGAATTAATAGAAAACACAAAAGTAATTGACCGTATTCAAGAAGAAGTTACCACTTGTAACTCTAAATTCGGGAAATGGGAAATGATTAAACGTTTTGAACTAACTGCTGAAGAATGGTCTATCGATGGTGGACACCTTACGCCTACTATGAAAATGAAACGTAAAATCATTAAAGAAATCTATAAAAATTTATACGAAAAAATTTATAGAAATTAAATTATTGATAACAAAGCTGTTTTACGTTACAAATAATCATTATTTTCAGATAAAATTCTGAACTAAATTTAGAGTAACGCTAAATAAAATTATATAAAAACTAAATTTATAAAGTGTTGTGAAAGCAACACTTTTTCTTTTTATGATAGATAAATTTATTCCTTTTTCTACTGATGTTAGCAAAATACCGCTCCCAAATAATTTTGATTATCCGCATAATTACACCCCGCATTTACTAGCAAAAATAGCAGCTAAAGAGTTACAAGAATATTTAAAAAACCAAACAGATTTTAAACATAACTTTGGTATAAAAAATACTGAAGATAAAGATGCTTTAGGAAAGATGTTTGGTGTGTTAGTTGTTAAAAACAATAATGGAGATCTAGGCTATTTAACGGCTTTTTCAGGAAAAATTGCCAATGTAACACAACTCAATTACTTTGTACCACCTGTTTATAATGTTTTAAGTAAAAACGGCTTTTATTTAAAAACGGAAGAAAAGCTGAATCAAATTAATCAAAAAATTGAAATTCTTAAAAACAATCCACAACGATTAAAAATTAAACAAAAATATGCTGTTCTTAAACAAAGAAATAAAACCTTATTAAAAGAAGAAGCACTTAAAATAAAAACAAGACGAAAACTTAGAAAACAGCAAGATAAAAAAGACAATCAATTAAATATTAATGAAGAGTTTTACATTCGTGAATACAACGTTTATTTAAATTTAAAATTAGCTAATTTAGAAAAAGAACACCATCATTTTCATCAACAAATACAACAATTAAAACAACAACGAAAAGAGCTTTCGGCTTGGGTGCAACAAGAAATATTTAAACATTATCAATTTTTAAATACTAAAAACGAAACTGAAAATTTAATTACTATTTTTAGTAATTCAACTCAAAATATTCCTGCTGGCGCTGGTGATTGTTGTGCTCCTAAATTATTACAATACGCTTTTTTAAACAAGCTCACTCCTATTTGTATGGCAGAATTTTGGTGGGGAAAACCATTAGCTACGTCTATTCGTAAACATCAAAATTACTATTCGGCTTGTACTGGTAAATGCAAACCTATCTTAAAACACATGTTAAAAGGTTTGGCTGTAGCTAAAAATCCGTTATTGGCACAACTTCAAGCTAAAAAAGAAATTGAAATTTTATTTGAAGATGATTTTTTAGCTGTGATTCATAAACCTCACGAATTGTTATCTGTTGCGGGAAAAGAAATTACAGATTCGGTATATAGTCGGGTAAAAAAACTATATCCAACTGCCACTGGGCCTTTGGTTGTACATCGATTAGACATGTCAACCTCCGGAATTTTACTAATCGCTAAAAATGAAATTATTTATAAAGCCTTACAAGAGCAATTTATCAACAGAACTATACAAAAACGATATGTTGCTTTATTAGACGGAATTATAAAAATTGATAAAGGTGAAATTAATTTACCACTTCGTGTTGATTTAGATGACAGACCAAAACAGTTAGTTTGTTATAAACACGGAAAACCAGCGTGCACAAAATGGGAAATTATCAAAATTAAAGAGAATACCACTAAAATATATTTTTATCCTATAACAGGTCGTACTCATCAATTACGTGTACATGCTGCCCATAATTTAGGTTTAAATACTTCTATTATTGGTGATGATTTATATGGTACAAAGTCAAATAGATTACACTTACATGCCGAGAAAATAACTTTCATTCATCCGAAGACAAAAAAGCAATTAAGTTTTATTTCCCCTGCTCCATTTTAACTTAAGCCACGTATTTTGTTTTTTTCATGGTACTTAAGATAATAAAAGCTATTAAAAAGAAAATAGCCAAACATAATACGGACCATTGCATAGAATTTGTTATAGCATATAAAGCTCCGTACACCGCAGTACCTAATACAATTGCTATTTTTTCGGTAACATCGTAAAAACTAAAATAAGTTGCATGATCTTCTGTTTCTGGCAATAATTTAGAATATGTAGAACGTGTTAAAGATTGTATTGCGCCTTGCACCAAACCTAACATTGCGCCTAAACCATAAAAATAAAGAGATACATTTTCTTGAGATTTATCTAATAAAAAAGCACAAAAGCAAACCAGCATCCAAATACCAATCGTTATTTTTAATGCTTTAAAGTTTCCGTATTTATCTGATACTCTAGAAAAAATTAAAGCTCCGAAAATAGCTACAATTTGCACTAACAATATGGTTACAATCATATTGGTAGATTCTAGTCCTAACTCTGTAGAGCCAAAAATAGCTGCCATTAAAATTATTGTTTGCACTCCAATACTTAAAAAGAAAAAAGCAACTAAAAAACGTTTTAAAGTAGGATAATTTAATACTTCTTTAAATACTATTTTTAATTCTCTATACCCTTTCCATATATAATCTTTTTCGGGTTTTTTATTGTAAATATCATCTGGTAAACGACGAAAAGTTACTTGTGCAAATCCAATCCACCAAAGTCCTACCATTACAAAAGATAATCGAGATGCCATGCCAGAAGTAATTCCTAATGCATCAGGAAACATAATCATTCCTAAGTTAATTATCAATAAAATAACAGAACCTATATATCCGTAAATAAAACCCTTTGCACTTGCCCTGTCTTGTTGTTCTGGCAAAGCTACTTCGGGTAAATAAGCGTTGTAAAACACCCAACTTGCCCAAAAACCTATACTCGCTAAAATGGTAAACCAAATACCAATCCATACGGTATCTACGCCATCAAAGAAATACAAAGCAATTACAGATAAACCTCCCATCCAACAAAAAAACTTCATAAATTTCTTTTTGCTTCCTGTATAATCGGCTATTCCAGATAAAATCGGAGAAATAAGTGCAACCACTAAAAATGAAAACGATAATGCATAACTATATAAACTATCTGGATGCTCCCAATCCATTCCTAAAAAACGAACCGTTTGTCCTTTAGTAACAGCGCTATAATACAACGGAAAAACGGCTGTACTAATTACTAATGAATATACAGAATTTGCCCAATCGTAAAACGCCCATGCTTTAATTAACTTTTTATCTCCTCTTTTATACATATCTCTTAACAAAAAAAACCGTTCAAAAAAATTTGAACGGTTTGCAATATAATATAAATAATTTACTCCTTATTTTTTACTGATGATTAAATTTAGCTGCTAATTTTTTTGCCTCTAGTAAGTAAGATCTAAGCGTTTGAATACGTGTTTGATTTGATGGATGCGTACTCATAAACTCTGGTGAACTTCCTTTAGAGTTTTTACTCATTCGTACCCAAACTTCGGCAGCTTCTTCTCCATTATATCCTGCCATAATCATAAATACCAAACCTAACTTATCAGCCTCTGTTTCATGACTTCTACTAAATGGCAGCATAACACCAACTTGAGTACCCAAACCATAAGCAGTATTAAAAATTTCTGCATGTTCGCTACCTTCTGTTCCTAAAGCAACTGCTGCACCGCCTATTTGTTGTAACTGACTTGTAGACATTCGTTCTTGACCGTGTTTTGCAAAAGCATGTGCAATTTCGTGCCCCATAACCGCAGCAATACCATCTTCATTTGCACAAATTGGTAAAATACCTGTGTAAAAAACCACTTTTCCTCCTGGTAAACACCAAGCATTTACAGTTTTATCTTCTACTAAATTAAACTCCCATTTATAAGCATCGGCCTCTGCTTTCATGCCGTTTGCTCTCATAAACTTATCTACAGCTACAGAAATATTTTTACCTACTTTTTTAATTTGATTCGATTTTGTTACGTCTTTAGATAATTTATTTTCTGCCAAAAACCCTTTGTATTGTGCAAAACTTGATGGCAACACCTCTGCATCACTTACAAAATTAAGTCGTTTTCTTCCTGTAATAGGTACTGTTGTACATTCTATTAAAAACACTGCAACCACTAATATTGCTATAATTCTTTTCATTTAAGTTTGTTTTATTTTAATTCTCACTAATTTTATGACACGTTAAAAAAATATTGTCACAAAAATAGTAAACAAATTGTATGTTTAAATTTACAATTTCTATCTTTATCTTAAAAATTAATTTCATGAATTTTAAAAATTCAATCTTATTTCCTCCTAGTTTAACAGTTCCTAAACCAATTATTTTTGTAGCAAAAACAATTCAATTGTTTTCAACAAGTTTAACTGCAAAATTTGCTAACAAACTTTTTATTACTCCTATTAATTTTTCTATTCCAAAAAGAGAAAAAGTAATGTTAGAAAGCGCTCAAAAAAAAACAATTAACATTTCTTCTATTGATAAAAACATTGAAGTTTTATCTTACGGATATTCTCAAAAAAAAGTATTACTAGTACATGGTTGGGCAGGAAGAAGTACGCAATTGTATATGATTGCTGATAAATTATTAGAAAAAGGATATATGGTTATTTCTTTTGATGGACCTGCGCATGGAAAATCCAAAGGAAAAACAACTGCAATGCCCGAATTTTTAGATAGCATTACCGAAATAGATAAACAATTTGGCCCTTTTGAAGCCGCTATTGGACATTCATTTGGTGGCATGTGCTTATATAATAGTGTTGCTACTAATTTTAAAATAAAAAAATTAATAACTGTAGGTGCTGGCGATAAAATTTCTGACATTATACTTAACTTCACTAAAAATTTAACAGTAAAACCTATTGTTGCTAAAAAAATGAAACGTTTTTTTGATAAACAATGGAAAATGGATATAGACACGCATTCATCAAATATTGTTGCTAAAAACATAAATGTTCCAACTTTAATTGTGCATGACTCAAATGATGGAGATGTTCCTGTAAGTTGTGCGATAAATATTCGTCAAAATTTACAAAACGGAAAACTTTTAATTACAGAAGGTTTAGGGCACACCAAAATACTTCGTGATAAAAAAGTTACTTCTGAAATTGTTAATTTTATTATCAAATAAACATGAATAAAACTTTAGTTACATTTACCTTAATCTTATTAATCAGTTTCTCTGTAAGCTCACAAACTAAAAAAGTTTATCCTGTTTCTAAAACAAATAAAGAGTGGAAATCGCTCTTAACACCAATACAGTATCATGTACTTAGAGAGGCCGGAACCGAGCATCAAAACTCGAGTTTGTTAAATAAAAACTACCATAAAGGAGTGTATGTTTGTGCGGCTTGTAAAACTCCGCTATACAGGTCTAAAAATAAATACGATTCTGGTTCTGGATGGCCAGCTTTTGACCGTGCTATAAAAAAGAATGTTGAATTAGATGTAGATTATAAAATTGGCTATGCTCGTACCGAATTAAAATGTAATACTTGTGGTGGTCATTTAGGACATGCTTTTAACGACGGACCAAGAGAAACCACAGGAAAACGTCACTGTATTAACGGTGCTGCTTTAAAATTTATTCCGTATAAATAACTTATTAAAATAATGTAACTTAGAGCTGATTTAAAAATAGCTTTTTTTATGGATGCATCTTACCTATTAAGTGTAAAAAAACAATTTGAATATTATAAACTTTTAGGCGATAAAACTTTTACGCAATTAAATAATGATCAGTTTTTTTGGTTGCCTAATAAAGATGATAATTCCATCGCAATTATAGCCAAACATATTTCGGGAAACATGCACTCTCGTTGGACTCATTTTTTAACTGAAGATGGCGAAAAAGAAACACGTAATAGAGATGATGAATTTATAAATTCATTTACGACCAAAGAAGAAGTAATTGCTTATTGGGAAATGGGATGGAAATGTTTATTTGATGCTTTGAATACCATAACAGCCGAGAATTTTAATACGATTGTTTATATCAGAAATCAAGGTCATACTATTACCGAAGCTATAAACAGGCAATTATGTCATTATTCTTATCATGTTGGGCAAATTGTGTTTTTAGGAAAATTGTTGCTAGGTGATGATTGGCAAACATTATCAATAGCCAAAAACACTTCAAAAAAATACAATGCTGAAAAATTTAGCAAAGAAAAATCACGCAAACACTTTACAGAAGATTTATAATGGAAAAAGAAGCAATCATTAATTTATTAGAAAGTAAACATCAACAATTATTTAATTGGATAAAAGAGCAACCTGAAGATATTTTTGAAAAAGGTCCTGATGGTAAATGGACAACAGGTCAGCATATTGTTCATTTAGTAAACTCTATAAAGCAAGTAAATAAAGCTTTAAGTTATCCAAAGTTTTTATTAAAGTATAAGTTTGGTAAAGCAAATCGTGAGGTTCGTTTATATGGTCAAATTATAAAACGCTATCAAGATAAACTTTTAAAAAATCAAGAACGTGCAAAACAATTTAATATCGCCGTTAAAACTCCATCAAAAGCTAAATTTAACCAACTAATTTCGATACTTCAAATTCAAAATAAAAAACTACAACACAAAACAACTAAATGGAAAGATCAGGATTTAGATACCTTAATTCTTCCACATCCATTAATGGGAAAAATGCCTGTGCGTGAAATTATTATGTGGACCGCTTACCATACCGAACATCATACAAATATTTTAAAAGAAAAACATTAATTATAATTATCTTATTTAAAATAAAATAATCCTGTAAACTGCTTCTAAAAAACTATACATCTAACAACTAAATTATTATATTTGTGCCTCTAAAAATGAAGCCGACACATGTTTAATAATTTAAGTGAAAAGTTAGATAAAGCGTTACACACGCTTAAAGGACACGGAAAAATTACCGAAGTTAATGTTGCTGAAACACTAAAAGAAGTTCGTAGAGCTTTATTAGATGCCGATGTTAACTTTAAAATTGCCAAAGATTTTACTAAAAGAGTACAACAAAAAGCTATAGGACAAGACGTTTTAACAACGTTAAACCCTGGGCAATTAATGGTTAAATTAGTAAAAGATGAATTAACCCAATTAATGGGTGGAGACACTGTTGGCGTTAATTTAGGCGGCTCACTTAGTGTTATTTTAATGTCTGGTTTACAAGGATCTGGTAAAACTACCTTTTCTGGTAAGTTGGCTAATTTCTTAAAAACAAAAAAGTCGAAAGAAGTTTTATTAGTAGGTTGTGATGTATATCGTCCTGCCGCTATTAATCAGTTACAAGTTGTTGGAGAACAAATTGGTGTAGAAGTATATGCTGAAGTAGGAAATCAAAATCCTGTTGAAATTTCTCAAAATGCCATTAAGCACGCAAAAGCAAACGGTAAAAATGTGGTAATTATTGATACCGCAGGTCGTTTAGCTGTTGATGAAGAAATGATGAATGAAATTTCTAACATTCATAAAGCTGTAACACCACAAGAAACTTTATTTGTAGTAGATTCTATGACAGGGCAAGATGCTGTAAACACAGCAAAAGCCTTTAACGATATTTTAAATTTTGATGGTGTAGTATTAACCAAATTAGATGGTGATACTCGTGGTGGAGCTGCATTAACTATAAAATCTGTAGTAAACAAACCAATTAAATTTATTGGTACTGGTGAAAAGATGGATGCAATTGATGTATTCTATCCAGATCGTATGGCCGATCGTATTTTAGGAATGGGAGATGTTATCTCGTTAGTAGAACGTGCCCAAGAACAATACGATGAAGACGAAGCTAGAAAATTACAAAAGAAAATTGCGAAAGATCAGTTTGGTTTTGATGACTTTTTAAGTCAAATTCAACAAATCAAAAAGATGGGTAGCATGAAAGATTTAGTAGGTATGATTCCTGGTGCTGGTAAAGCTTTAAAAGATGTTGAAATTGAAGACGATGCTTTTAAAGGAATTGAAGCTATTATACAATCTATGACTCCACACGAAAGAAGCACACCTTCTTCCATAAACGCAAGTCGTAAAAAAAGAATTGCAAAAGGATCTGGAACTTCTGTTCAAGAAATAAACCAATTAATGAAGCAATTTAATCAGATGAGCAAAATGATGAAGATGATGCAAGGTGGCGGCGGAAGAAAAATGATGCAAATGATGAAAGGAATGAAATAATATATAAAGGAGAAGCTGTGGCTTCTCTTTTTATTTATATATAACTATTAACAACAACCAACACAACAACAAAATGATTTTACTAGACGGTAAAAAAACATCAGCAGACATTAAAGAAGAAATTGCTCTTGAAGTAGCAGAATTAAAAAGTCAAGACCAAAAAACGCCCCATTTAGCAGCTATTATTGTTGGTAATGACGGCGCAAGTTTAACTTACGTTAACGCAAAAGTAAAAGCCTGCGAACGTGTAGGTTTTGAATCTTCATTAATTAGATTGCCTAAAGAAACTACCGAAGAAGAGTTGTTAAATGAAATTGCCATTTTAAATATTGATAATGATATTGATGGATTTATAGTACAGCTTCCACTACCCGATCATATTAACGAACAAAAGGTATTAATGGCTGTAAATCCTGATAAAGATGTAGACGGATTTCATCCAACAAATGTTGGTAAAATGGCTTTAAACTTACCTACATTTATTTCTGCAACTCCATTCGGAATACTAGAACTATTAGATCGTTATAAAGTAGAAACCAGTGGTAAACACGTAGTTGTTATTGGTCGTAGCCATATTGTAGGTAGCCCAATGAGTATTTTATTAGGTCAAAAAAGAAATGTTGGTAATGCCACTGTTACTCTTACACATAGTAGAACCAAAAATTTAAAAGAAATTACTTTACAAGCTGATATTATTATAGCTGCTTTAGGTATTCCTGAATTTTTAAAAGCTGATATGGTAAAAGAAGATGTTACTGTAATTGATGTAGGAATTACACGTGTTGCAGATGCTTCTAAAAAACGTGGTTTCCGTTTAGTTGGTGATGTTGCTTTTAATGAAGTTGCCGAAAAATCAGCATTTATAACACCGGTTCCTGGTGGTGTAGGTCCAATGACAATAGCAATGCTATTAAAAAATACTTTACTTGCTTGTAAAAGAAGAAAATAACAATGTTTTATATTTTTAATTATATAATTACGTTTATTTACATTTTTAAACAAAAAAACATCTTTACCTTTACAATGTAACACACATATTATAATACTTTTTAGGAGGAGTATATTATAAAACAAAAAAGAGCGAATTTAATTTTCGCTCTTTTTTATTGCTATGATTTATGGTTTAACACAAGATATTTTCCAAAACGGAAAAATAACGGTTTCTGTTTTATCAACCCACTCGCCTATCCATTTATAGCCTTTTTTATTAATATCATAAAAAGTAAGTCTAGAAAAACCATCAGTTCCGTTAGGAGCTTTTTGCTTTTTATATAGAACGATATTTCCTTTTTCATCTTTATTTCCTGTCCATGCTCCTAACCTTGGTGAAGCCACTTTTGTAGTATAATAGTGTACATACCAACGCAAACTATCTTTATTATATTGACGGATACTACCACCATGACTACCATCTGCTTTTAAAGTCATATCCTGAACTCCAGTTCCGTTCATAATATATTTCCACAACCATTTTGTTTTAACAGGTTTTGCCCAAGTCCGTCTGGTTTTCTTCTTTCTGATTTACAAATACACTCTCCTATTAAGTCTTCATAATCTTTAACTTCTTTTGGAGCTTTGGGATTGTATTTACCGTATGGATATTCTTTGCTAACTGCGTATTCATATTGAGAAAAAGCTGTTACAGAAATTAAAAACACGAATAAATTGAGTATCGTTTTCATCTAAATATAAATTTAAAAAGTATGGGTATTAATTAAAAAAACGAACTAATTTCATTATTCGTTTCTATTTCTATCGGTTCGTTGTCTTTTTGAAATAATCGTGCGGATAAGTTTCCTTTTAATACAATTGATGCTCCTAAAACCTCTAACCAACTTCCTTCTCTTAACCCCAAAACAGCTGTTTTATTAAAAACATGGTATTCTTTAATTCGTGTTTCACGAGTTTCCCCCATGTGTGTAGAACCTTTTATAGGGTCTAAATAATGTGCATTGATGTTAAACGGAATAAATTCGAGTGTTTTAAAACTTGGTGGATATACAATTGGCATATCGTTCGTATTCATCATCGTTACTCCACAAATATTACTTCCGGCACTTGTACCTAAATACGGAACTCCGTTTTCAACAACTTCTTTTAAAACATCAATACTATCGTTTTTATATAATTGGTTCACCAATTCAAAAGTATTTCCTCCGCCTGTAAAAATTCCTTCAGCTTGTTTTAAAGCTTCCTTCGGATTTTCAAATTCATGAATTCCTTTTAAATTTTTATCAATCTTAGCAAAAGCTTTTTTAGCAATAGCAGTATATTCGTCGTAGGTAATTCCGCCTGGTCTTGCATACGGAATAAACAATATGGTACTTGTGGTTTTAAAAAAATCAGTAAGTGTTGGTAATAAATATTCTAAATATCCGCTACCATGAATAGTTGATGTACTTGCTACAATAAGTTTTTTCATACCTCAAATTAACAAAAATTTACCATCCTTTTAAAACATTTTTAAGACCTTTAATTGGTTTATTTGTAAAACAAAAAAAATATGAGAAAAGAACTACTCTTGTTTTCTGTTTTTTTGATGATTTTTTTAAAGGGTTATTGTCAAAAAAATAGAAAATTTTTATACGCTACTATAAAAGATAAAATAGGAACAGTTTATAATGCACACGTAATAAATTTTACGACAAAACAAGGAACTTTTACAAATGAAAGTGGTGAATTTAGAATTTTAGCCAAAGAAAATGATTCGCTACAAATATCTTTCGTTGGTTATAAAACTAAAATAATTACAGTAAAATTAAATCATTTCGGAATGATAAAAAACACATTTAAACTAGTAAAAATAGCATACGAATTAGATGAAATAAATTTGAAGAAAAATAATTTATTAGGCTTTTTATCTTCCGATAGTAAAAACATCAAAACTAAAAAAGAGATCAATGCTAAAACGTTAAAATTACCTTTTGCTGGATCACGAATTTTAACTCCTGCCGAAAGAAAATTACACACAGCAATGGGTGGCAGTACGCCTATTATGCTTGGGCTCGCAAATTCAATTTCGTTAGATTATATTTTAAACAGTATTTCTGGTAGAATAAAAAAACTACGAAAACTTAAAGCTATTGAAAGTTTAGAGTTTAAAATTGACAAACTAAAAAAAACATATTCTATTCCTATTGTAAAAGAATTTAAAATAAAAGAAACTGATGTTTATCGGTTTATTTATTTCTGTTCTTCGGATGAAAAATTTAACCAGATTTACAATTCAGGAGAAATAGATATGATTCTCTTTTTAAAAAATAAATCCGAAGCCTTTAAAAAACTAAATTCAACCAATTATAATTAGTACTTTGGCGCAATAATTGGTTTTAAAAAATTATGAAAAAAATAATTATACTATTTTTTATTCTTCCGCTTTTCTCATTTAGTGTTCACAAATACTACATTTCATTAACAGAAATAACTTATAAAGAAGAGCAAAAAGCTGTTCAAATGATTATGAATGTTTTTATGGATGACATAGAAACTGCCATAAATAAAGATTATAAGGTAGATTTACAGCTTACAACTCAAAAAGAACTTAAAAACGTTGATGAACTTTTTTTTAATTATTTAAAAAAACACTTTAAAATTAAAATTAACAATCAAGAAGTTACCTATAACTTTATTGGTAAAGAATACGAAGGTGATATTGTTTATTTTTATTTAGAGGTTGAAAATGTTATCAGTTTTAAAAATATTGAAATAGTAAATGATGTATTAATAAAACACTTTCCCGAACAACAAAACTTAATTAAAGCATCAGTAAAAAAAGAACGTAAAAGCTTATTTTTAGACAAAAAAAATGATAAAGGTTTGTTAAAATTTTAACATTCTTTAACAAAACTTGTTACATATTCTTACTTTTAAAAATTATTAAATAACAACTCACTAAAAATGAAGAAAAATATTTTATTTATTCTTGCTGTTTTTTTTGTGGCAACATCAACGTTTGCTCAAAAAACAAAACAAGGACACACAAACCAAAATAAGTTTAAACAGCTAAAAGATGTTTTAGCAACTCCAAACAGCCAGCGTACAGCTTCTGGTGCTCCTGGTAAAAACTACACACAACAAAAAGTAGATTATACCATGGATATCGTTTTAAACGACGATAAACAACGTATTACGGGTAATGAAACAATTACGTATCACAATAATTCAGAAGATGAATTAACGTATTTATGGGTGCAATTAGATCAAAATATGCGTGCTGCAGATTCTAAAACTCCAGATATCTCACCTAATAAAATACCAAAAAAAATACCAAAACGTTTTTACGATAGAGCTTTTCCTGAAAAGTCTTTTGATGGTGGATTTAAAATTACCAGTGTAACAAATACTGATGGCAGTAATTTATCGCACACCATAAACCAAACTATGATGCGTATTAATTTACCACAACCTTTGGCTGCGGGTAAAACATTTAAATTTAATATTAACTGGTGGTACAACATCAATAATCACAGAACTCAAGGTGGTAGATCTGGTTACGAGCATTTTCCTAAAGATGGAAATAACAACTACGTAATTGCACAATTTTACCCAAGAATGTGTGTGTATGACAATGTAGAAGGTTGGCAAAACGATCAGTTTTGGGGAAGAAGTGAATTTGCTTTAGAATTTGGTGATTTTAATGTAAACATTACCGTTCCTGCCGATCATATGTTAGGAGCAACTGGAGTGTTACAAAACAAAAACGAAGTGTTTTCTAAAAAAGAATTACAACGAATAGAAAAAGCAAGAAAAACTTTTGACAATCCTGTAATTATCAGAACGCAAAAAGAAGCTGAAAAAATTGAACAAAAACGTTCAAACAAAACAAAAACTTGGAAATTTAAAGCGACCAATGTAAGAGATTATGCATTTGCAACTTCAAGAAAATTTATTTTTGATGCAATGGCGGTTAATATTAACGGTAAAACGGTAATGGCAGAATCTTTATACTCAAAAGAAGCAAATCCGTTATACGGAGATCATTCTACAAGAGCTGTAGCGCAAACATTAAAAACATATTCTAGATATACGTTTGATTATCCATATCATAAAGCAATTTCTGTTGATGGACAAATGGGAATGGAATATCCGCAGATTTGTTTCAATCCAGGAAGACCAAATGCTGATGGAACTTATTCTGACAGAACAAAATACAGAATGATAAAAGTTACAATTCACGAAGTTGGACATAACTTTTTTCCGATGATAGTAAATTCTGACGAGCGTCAATGGACATGGATGGATGAAGGTTTAAATTCGTATATGGAAATGTTAGCTGAATTAGATTACGATAAAGATTTTCCTATTACAAGAGGATATCCTAAAAATATTGTGAGATACATGAGTGGAGATCAATCAAGAATTGCTCCTATTATGTCTAAAGGAGATAATGTATACAGTTTTGGTAACAATGCTTACGGTAAACCTGCAACTGCCTTATGGATTTTAAGAGAAACCATTATGGGTAAAGAATTATTTGATCATGCTTTTAAAACTTATGCTAAAAGATGGAAATTTAAACATCCAACACCTGCTGATTTCTTTAGATCTATGGAAGATGCTTCTGCAATGGATTTAGATTGGTTTTGGAGAGGTTGGTTTTACACAACAGATGTTACTGATATTGGTGTAAAAGGTGTAAAAAAATTCTACACAAGTAAAAACAACGATGCTTCTGTTAATTTTAATGAAGATACAACAGCTGGTTTAGGTTTTTCTAAAAAACAACAAAAATATCATTACGAAATCACTTATAATAAACCAGGTGGATTGGTAATGCCAATAATTGTTGAGTTTACTTATAAAGATGGTACAAAAGAAAAGAAAACATATCCTGCACAAATTTGGAGGTATAATGATAAAGAAGTTACCAAAGTATTTTCATCAACAAAACAAATACAAAGTATTACCATCGATCCAGATTTAGAAACTGCCGATGTTGATACCTCAAACAACAGTTGGCCTAAAAAAACAACTACGAAGTTTGATAAAATGAAAAATAAAATTAAAGGTTAAAATAAAAAGGTCGATAGAATTAATTCTATCGACCTTTTTTTATTTATAAAATATTCTTGTTTATTAAGAATACATTTTTGCTCTTAACTCTTTAACTTTAGGATCCGATAAATATTCATCAAACGTTGCGTATTTATCAATTGCTCCTTTTGGTGTTATTTCTATAATTCTATTTGCTACTGTTTGTGCAAATTCATGATCGTGCGTAGAAAACAATACTGTTCCTTTAAAATTAATTAAAGAGTTGTTTAATGACTGAATAGACTCTAAATCTAAGTGATTTGTAGGCTCATCTAACATTAAAATATTTGCTCTTGTCATCATCATTCTAGATAGCATACAACGTACCTTTTCTCCTCCAGATAATACATTACTTTTCTTTAAAGCTTCTTCTCCAGAAAAAATCATTTTTCCTAAAAAGCCTCTTAAAAATACTTCTTCTCTCTCCTCTTCTGTTTGTGCGTACTGGCGTAACCAATCAACTAAATCTAATTCTCCGTTTTGAAAAAATGCTGAATTATCTGCTGGTAAATATGATTGTGTTGTAGTTACTCCCCAATTAAATTTTCCAGAATCAGCTGTTTCATTACCTGAAATAATTTGATAAAATGTAGATACAGCTTTCGAACTTTTTGAAATAATAGCTACTTTGTCTCCTTTATTTAAGTTTATATCAATATTTGCAAATAACGGACTTCCTTCAAAGTTTTTTGATAATCCTTCAATGTTTAAAATCTGATCTCCTGCTTCTCTATCTCTATCAAAAATAATTGCTGGATAACGACGTGAAGAAGGTTTAATTTCATCAACATTTAACTTATCTATCATCTTCTTACGAGAAGTAGCTTGTTTAGATTTTGCCATGTTTGCAGAAAAACGACGGATAAACTCTTCTAATTCTTTCTTTTTATCTTCTGCTTTTTTATTCTGTTGCGCTCTTTGTTTTGCTGCTAACTGACTAGATTCGTACCAAAAAGTATAGTTACCAGAAAAGTGATTAATTTTAGCGAAATCAATATCAGAAATATGTGTACAAACGGCATCTAAAAAGTGACGGTCGTGTGATACTACAATTACGGTATTATCAAAATTTGCTAAGAAATTTTCTAACCAAGCAATAGTTTCAAAATCTAAATCATTGGTTGGCTCATCCATAATTAACACATCAGGATTTCCAAATAAAGCTTGTGCTAATAACACACGTACTTTCTTTTTAGAATCTAAATCGGCTAATAACGTGTAATGATCTTCTTCTTTTATACCTAAATTTGAAAGTAATGTTGCTGCTGAAGAATCGGCATTCCAACCATCCATTTCTTCAAAACGAACCTGTAACTCCCCTATTTTCTCAGCATTTTCATCAGTATAATCAGCATATAAAGCATCAATTTCTGATTTAATTTTATGCAATTCTTTATTACCCATTAACACAGTTTCTAAAACTGTATATTCATCAAAAGCATAATGATCTTGGGTTAAAACAGACATTCTTTTTCCTGGTTCTAAATGAACATGACCTGAAGTTGCCTCTTGTTTTCCTGATAAAATCTTTAAAAAAGTAGATTTCCCTGCTCCATTTGCTCCGATAATTCCGTAGCAATTTCCTTGAGTAAACTTAGTGTTTACTTCATCAAACAAAATACGTTTACCAAACTGAACTGATAAATTAGAAACTGATAACATTTATAGTTTTTTAAATTCGTGTGCAAAAGTATAAAATATACTCGCTTAAAAAGAATTTGCACGTAAATATTTAACATCATACATTTGGCTTTTTTAATTCTTTTAACAACGAATTAACAACTAAATTACACAGAGATAACTACTTTTGAAAATGATATCTTTTATAAAGGTAATAACAAAAATATGACTAAATATTTAGTGCCCTTACTCTTAATTTTACTGGTAGGTTGTAACAAACCTAACAAACCAGTAGCTACTTATTTTGGTGGTAAAATTATCAATCCAAAGGCTAGTTATGTAACCTTATCTGATAATTATAATTTTAACGATACTATATACTTAAACAAAGACAATAGTTTTTTAGGTTCTTATAAAAAATTTAAAAAGGGTTTGTACATTTTTGGTCACGGGCCAGAGCATCAATATGTATATTTAGAACCTCAAGATAGTTTACTTTTTAGATTAAATACTTGGAATTTTGATGAGTCATTAGTTTTTAGTGGTAAAAGTGCTAAAAGAAATAATTTATTGATTGAAGCTTTTTTGCAATCGGAAATTGATGAAAAGAAAATTTCTAAATTCCATTATTTAAATCAGGATTCTTTTTTACATAAAATAGATTCTATAAATAAAGTTAAACAACAAGCTATTGATGCGTATAAAAATAATGCTGAAGAAATTTCTACTGATTTTTTAGAAATATTAAACATCTCTGTATTTTATCCTATTTATACCAATTTAGAACAATACGCAATAAATAATGTTATAAAAAAAGAGCCCGTTAAATTACGAGGCACTTATTTTAAATACCGAGATAATATCAATTCAAAAAAAGACTCTCTAATTTTCTTTGGTCCTTATTATAGATATATAATAAACAAATTACACAACGATGTGTATCTTAAAAATAGTGATGCTACTAATTTTACAGAAGATTTATTAAAAAATATTGATAGTAATATTTCTTCTGAAGAAATAAAAAACAAATTGCTATACAACACAATTGTGCGTCGTTTTTTTGCAAATCCGAATATCGAAAACAAGAATCAATCTTTTTTTACATTTTTTAAATTAAACACCAATATTGAGCAGAAAAAAAATGTACAACGTTTAATTAACGACCTTAAATTATTAAATACTGGCGATAAGTTTCCTGATTTTAAATTAGTAAACGCTACAGGAAAAAAGAAAAATATATCGAGTATTATAAAAGGTAAAAATACTGTTGTGTTATTTAAAGATTACGAATATGCTTCTGACGAATGGATTGCATCTCGTACAAATTACCTTATAAAAAAGAATCCTGATATTACTTTTGTAGTTATTAATTTATGTGACTCTAAAAGATACACCAAAAAAATTGATATTAAACTTCAGTATACTTTACCAAATAAAAGTAATGTTTGTCAATTTTCGTCAAGTAAATTTCCTCGAGTAGTTTTAATCGATAAAAAAGGAATTATTAAAAACGGATACACAAGTTTATCATCAAAAGAAATTAATCATCAAGTAAGCAAATTACAATAAACGAAATAAAATAATTTAGTTTATTAAATTTATTGTATCTTTGCCCGATTTTATTTTCGATTTAAAATAAAATTTAGATTACTAACTACCAGGTTATTAGCAAAGTAATCTATTGTCCTAATTAAGAATCAGGTTTACAGATACTGGCGTCTGTGAATCTAAAAGAACACAGACGTACACATATGTCAACATTTTTAGATCTAGGCTTAAAAGAGCCTATCAACAAAGCATTAACAGATTTAGGTTACGAAAAACCTACTGTAATTCAAGAAAAAGCAATTCCACAAATTATTTCATCTACTGATGATTTAAAGGCATTTGCACAAACAGGAACAGGTAAAACAGCAGCATTTAGTTTACCAATTATTGAACAAATTAACGATTCTGATAAAAATGTTCAAGCAATTATTTTATCTCCTACTCGTGAATTAGCGGTTCAGATTGGTAAAAATATTGAAGATTTCTCTAAATACTTACCAAACTTAAAAGTTGCTACTGTTTACGGTGGAGCGAATATTGATGAGCAAATTAGAAAATTAAAAAGAGGAGTTCAAATAGTTGTAGGTACTCCAGGAAGAACGGTTGATTTAATTAATCGTAGAGCTTTAAAATTAGGTAACGTAAAGTGGCTAGTTTTAGATGAAGCTGATGAAATGCTTAACATGGGCTTTAAAGATGAACTAGACAGAGTTTTAGAAGCTACTCCAGAATCGAAACAAACATTATTATTTTCGGCAACTTTTCCTAGAGAGGTAGAAGCTATTGCTAGAAATTATATGACAAATCCTGTTGAAATTACATCAGGAGAAAAAAATCAAGGGTCAGATAATGTAAGTCACGAATATTATTTAGTAACCGAGAGAACACGTTACCCTGCTTTAAAAAGAATTGCAGATGTAAATACTGATATTTACGCAATTATTTTTTGTAGAACACGTAGAGAAACGCAAGAAGTTGCTAATAACTTAATTAAAGATGGTTATAGCGCCGATGCTTTACATGGTGATTTATCTCAAGCACAAAGAGATAGTGTTATGGGGAAATTCCGTAAAAAAACTATCCAAATTTTAGTTGCAACAGATGTTGCTGCACGTGGAATTGATGTAAACGACTTAACACACGTTATTAACCATAAATTACCAGACCAAATAGAAAACTACAATCACCGTAGTGGTAGAACTGGTAGAGCTGGTAGCAAAGGTATTTCGGTAGTATTAGTAAACAATAAAGAAAAAGGTAGATTACGTGCTATTGAGCGAATTATTAAAAAGAAATTTACTCAAAAACAAGTACCTACTGGTAAAGAAATTTGTCAAAATCAATTAATGCATTTAATTGATAAAGTTCAAAATATTGAAGTTAACAACGAACAAATTGAAGAATTTTTACCAAGTATTTACGAAAAACTAGAAGGGTTAACTAGAGAAGAATTAGTACAAAAATTTGTTTCTTTAGAGTTCAATTCTTTCTTAACATACTATAACAAATCGGCAGATTTAAACGATTTATCATCAAGAGATAATTCAAGAGCAAGATCTAACGACGAGAACATGACTCGTTTCTTTATCAATTTAGGTAGAAAAGACAAATTAAATCCTGCTTCATTAATTGGATTAATTAATGACCAAAAAATTGCTGATAAAATTGAAATCGGAGCTATTGATATTTTAGATACTTTTTCTTTCTTTGAAATTGACAAAAACTTTGAAAAAGAAACTTTAGATGCTTTTTCTAGTAACGATCCTGATTTTAATGGACGTGCTGTAAATATTGAAATTACAAAATCTAACCGTGGTGGCGGTGGCGGAAGAAAGCCTCGTAGAAACGGTGGCGGTGGCTTTAGCGGAAAAAGAAGAAGCGGCGGTAATGATAGAGGAAGAGATGGAAACAAAAGTGACTCTAGAAGAAGAAGTAGCGATAGCAGACCTTCTCCAAGAAGAAGTAACGACAGTAAACCTTCAGCAGGTTTTGGTAGAAAACGTAGAAGAGATTAATTAAATATTTAATCAACATAAAAAAAGCAGCTCAATCGAGCTGCTTTTTTATTGACTTATAAAATTTATTTTTTATACTTTCTTTAAGTTATTAATTACCGAAAGCATTACATATAAAACTATAATTAAAGGAACTGCAACAAATTTTAACGTTACTAGTAATAATAACGATAGTAATAAAAAAACATATTTTAACGCGTTTTCTTTAAATCCGAAGGTTTTAAACTTTAACGCAAACAAAGGAATTTCAGCATTCATTAAAAAAGTTAATAAAACTGTTATGACTATTAAAAAATATTGATTATTTATTAATTCAACAAAAAATTCCTGTCCACTAAATTCTAATATTAAAGGTAACGAGATTACAAACAGTGTCATCGCTGGTGTTGGCACTCCAATAAACGAATCTGACTGACGTGTATCAATATTAAAATTAGCCAATCTGTAACAAGCTCCTAAAGTTAACATTAATCCAATGTAAGGTAAATTACTACCTGTTGCACCGTATTTATCAATTCCAAAATAACTTGCCGCATCAACATCTAAAGCACTTATTAAAAGTTGCAACATAACAATTCCTGGCACCACTCCACTTGTTACCATGTCTGCTAAACTATCTAATTGCTTACCTAATTCTCCCTGAACTTTTAACATTCGAGCTAAAAATCCATCAAAAAAATCAAAAACAATTCCTGTTACCACTAAAATTGCAACACCTACAAAATCTCCTTTAATTGCAAAAATAGTAGCTATTGTACCACATAATAAGTTTCCTAAGGTTAATAAATTGGGAATATGTCTTTTCATTTTTTTTAGTATTTAAAGCGAAAATAAGAAATCATTTTATCAGTTTTACATTTTACTTTTTTTTTATCATATTTGTTAATAATTGCTATAATTTTCACAAAATGCCTATACTAACTGCTGATTTCAACCCGAATTTACCTTTTAAAAGCGCACATTTTAACACCATGTATCGTCCTTTGTTTATGAAAGATACGATTAACTATCAGCGTAAAAGAATTACCACTTGGGATGCTGATTTTATCGATTTAGATTTTTCTTTTACTGGTTCTAAAACATTAGTGCTATTAATTCATGGTTTAGAAGGAAGTTCGCAATCAAACTATATGATTACGACTTCAAATCATTTAAATAATCTTGGTTTCGATACTGTTTGCATGAATTTACGTAGCTGTAGCGGAGAAGATAATTTACTGTTAAAAACCTATCACAGCGGAAAAACTGACGATGTAAATTTTATTATTAAACACTTTACCGCTACTTATAATTACGATAATATTATTATTGTTGGCTTTAGTCTTGGCGGTAATTTAACTTTAAAATATTTAGGAGAATACGATGATATTCCTACAGAAGTTAAAGGTGGAATTGCTATTTCGGTACCTATTGATTTAACCTCCGCGCAGGCAGAATTATTAAAACTGAAAAATAAAATTTATTTAAATGAATTTTTAAAGTCGATAAAACTTAAAATGCTTGAAAAGGCTGAAAAATTTCCTGATTTTAAATTAAATAAAGAATTATTATTCAAAGCAACAAAATTTCGACATTTAGAAAAACAATATACAGTTCCTGTTTTTGGTTTTAAAAGCTCTGAAGATTATTGGAAAAAAGCAAGCGCTAAGCCTTTTATTAAAAACATAAAAGTACCATCATTACTTATTAACGCTCTTGATGATAGTTTTTTATCAGCAGCTTGTTATCCTTATAAAGAGGCAGAAAATAATAAATTATTTCACTTACTTACACCAAATTACGGAGGTCATGTTGGTTTTATCGGCTCATTTAATGAGGAAGAAAGTAGATGGGTAGAAAAAAATATTGCACGATTTATACAAGAAAACATCGGAATTAAATCTTAATTAAGATATTTGTATTACTTAATATTTTTTTCAGGTTTTAATTATGATAAAAAAACACCTTACTTTTTTGCTAGCTCTTTTTTTTGCTAACATAATTTTTGCACAAATAGCTACCACAAAAAAATTATCTGAAACAGCACAAGTAAGTATCATTACATCTGGTCCTGGTGAGGTTTTATACGAAAAATTTGGGCATACAGCTATTCGTATAAAAGACCCTATTTTGCAGTTCGATTTAATTTATAATTACGGAATTTTCGATTTCGATAATCCAACTTTTTATGCTGATTTCACAAAAGGTTTTATGAAATATAAGCTAGCTAAATATCCTTTTTACTTAGCTTTAAAAAGTGCTCAAAAAGATAAACGCTGGGTTAAAGAGCAAATTTTAAATTTATCTCAAAATCAAAAAAATCAGTTTTTTCAATTTTTAGAAACAAATGCACTTCCTAAAAATGCAGGTTATTTGTACGATCCTTTTTTTGACAATTGCGCCACAAAACCTCGTGATATTATTAAAAAAATAATTGCTGATCAGTTAATTTTAAAAGATGATTTTATTTTAGAAAACAAATCACTAAGGCAATTAATGAACAACGAAATTCATCAAAACACTTGGGGAAGTTTAGGTATAAATGTTGCTTTAGGAAGTAAATTAGACAAAATAGCTACTGCAAATGAATATTTATACTTGCCAGATTATGTTTTTAAAGCATTAAATACTTCAAAAGTTTTAAAAGAAGGAAAAGAAAGTAACTTGGTTTTAAAAACTAATGTGTTGTTAGAATTTAAAGAAAAAGAATCTAAAAGTGATGTTGTAAGTCCGTTTTTAACTCTTCTTATACTTTCTTTAATCGGAATATTTATCACTTATAAGGATTATAAAAAGCAAAAAAGAACAAAATGGTTAGATTTTAGTTTGTTTTTTACCACAGGAATATTCGGTTTGTTAATTATTTACTTGTGGTTTTTTACCAATCACTCAACAGCACCCAATAATTTTAATTTTTTATGGGCATTTTTCCCTAATTTAATAGTTGCCTTTATTTTATTAAAGCAAAAAACACCAATATGGATTAAAAATTATGTTACTGTTTTATTAGTTTTATTAATAATTACTCCTATAATTTGGGTCACGAAAATTCAATTATTTTCGTTTACTTTAATCCCGTTATTTATTTTATTAGCTATTCGTTATTTATTTTTACAAAAAACTCTGAATCGCTAATTCATAACTTTGTAAACCAAAACCAGTAATTACGCCTTTAGCATTGGGTGCAATATAGCTTACATGACGAAAATCTTCGCGAGAATGCACGTTAGATATATGTACTTCTACAACCGGAGTTTCAATACCTTTTACCGCATCTCCAATACCAACAGAAGTATGTGTGTAAGCAGCCGCATTTAAAACAATACCATCATAATTAAAACCTACTTCGTGTAATTTATCAATAATTTCACCTTCAATATTAGATTGAAAATAATGTAACTCAATAGAATTATATTTTTCTTTTAATTCATTAAAAACATCAATAAAAGATTTATTTCCATAAATTTCAGGTTCACGTTTACCTAACAAGTTTAAATTAGGACCGTTTATAATCATTAATTTTTTCATTATCTCTATTTTATAAAGTAAAAATAGGCTTTTAAGTTTTATCTATAAAAAAAGGAAGCTAAATAGCTTCCCTTTTTCTTTTATTTTTAATAAAAACTTAAAACGAATATCCTACAGATATTTGGAATACTCCGTTTTTCACTTCATTATCATCATCTTCAGAAATATTAGACAAACCTAAGTTATACCTAGCGCTAAAATTTAAACCGTTATCTAATTTATAACCAGCACCAAAATTTAAACCAAAATCTATACTTTTTAAATCATCTTTAACATCTTCTTCTGCTGATTGTCCTGCCGCTTCTACTTTAGCTTTAGCTGACATCAAAAAACCTATTTGAGGCCCTGCTTCTAAACTAAAACCTTCAGCTACATAATATTTAGCTATAACTGGTATGTTTAAATAACTTAACTTTAAAGTTTCTTCAACATTAAAACCCATTTGTTCAGACTCAACTTTAAACCCTTGTTCTGAATACAAAAGTTCTGGTTGGATAGAAAATTTATCAGAAATTTCAATTTCCGCAACTCCTCCAACGTGAAATGAAGTTCTTGCATCATTGTTTTCTACATTGTCTCCTGATACATTTGCAATGTTTAAACCTGCTTTTGCTCCAAAAGTCACTTCTTGTGCGTTAACTGTAAAACCTACAGCAACCATAGCAATTGATAATAATACTTTTTTCATAATTTTTAAAATTTTAAATTTGTTAGACAAAATTAATATTATTTTCTTTTAAAATTTTATTAATTATAAAGAATAATACAATTTATTTTTAATGAACTGGCAACAAGCAACATCTGATTACATCAATTATTTAAAAATAGAAAGAGGTCTTTCTAAAAACTCTATTGATAGTTATCAAAGAGACATTAAAAAACTTGTGTTGTTTATTGAAAACTTAAAAGAAAAGCATCCACCTGTATATGTAACTTCTAAAATTATTCAACAATTTATTTATGAAGTAAGTAAAAAAATAAACCCAAGAAGTCAAGCTCGATTAATTTCTGGATTACGAAGTTTTTTTGATTATTTAATTTTTGAAGATTACCGAGAAGACAATCCAACCGATTTAATTGAAAGTCCGAATATTACTCGAAAACTACCCGATACTTTAGAAAAAGAAGAAGTTGACGATTTAATTGCCGCTATCGATTTAAGTCATCCGCAAGGAGAACGAAACAAAACAATTATCGAAACTATATTTAGTTGTGGTTTGCGTGTTAGTGAATTAATAAACCTACAATTATCTGATTTATTTTTTGATGACGGCTACATTCGTATTTTAGGAAAAGGAAATAAATATCGTTTTGTACCTATTCATATTACGACCATTCATCAATTAACTTTTTATATTAAAGATATACGATCAAAAATAACTCCGAAAAAAGAAGATGAAGACACTGTTTTTTTAAACAGGCGCGGAAAACGATTAACACGACAAATGATTTTTATTATTTTAAAAAATCTTGCAATTAAAATCAACCTTAAAAAAAGTATTGGTCCACATACTTTACGCCATTCTTTTGCAACTTATTTATTAAAACATGGTGCCGATTTACGTGTAATTCAGCAATTATTAGGGCATGAAAGTATTACTACTACCGAAATTTATGTGCATTTAGATACTAGTTTCTTAAAAGAAGTAGTTGAATTACATCACCCAAGAAGTGCTATGAATTTAAAAAATAAGGAAGCGTAAAAACGAAAATAGCGGGTACAAAAAATGGCAAGCTACCTACATCACACTGCTACAACCTAATACCCTTGCTGTGTTCCCACCCTGGGGGATTCAAAGGGAGCTAGTTGTGTAGAACTTGCCGTTGCAAATTTACAGCCTTTTTTGAAAAAAACAACCAAAAAAAAGCAGTTTTTTTTGTAACATTTTTAACTATTTGAATACTAACCTATTGTTAAGAATCTTTTTTTTATAAGTAAGATTCGTTATCAAAATAATATATTTGTTAAACTAACTAAATTTACACAATGGAAAATCAAGCAAACAGTAAAAATACAATTTTAACCTATGGTTCATATTTAGGTGGAGCTTCTGTTCTAATCTCTCTTTTAAAATATGCATCAGGAATGCAATATGAACAAGAAATGTATTCTGGAATTTCAGGAATGATTGTTTTAATTGCATTTATTATTTTAGGCATAAAGACTTTTAAGAAAGAAAATAACGGTTTTATATCTTTTGGAAAAGCTTTAAAAGTTGGATTAGGAGTAACTTTTATTGGTACTTTAATAATCATAATTTACTATGTTCTTTTTTCAATGGTAATTGAGCCTAATTTTATGGAAAACACTATAGATATGCAAAAAACCGTTTGGGCTGATAGTTTTGGTATGACAGATGAACAAATACAAATGAGTGCTGAAACAACTAGAAAATACTTTTATTTATCACTTTTTGGTGGTGTTTTAATTATGAATTTATTTTTAGGAGGAATTACTTCACTTATTGCAGGTGCAATCATGAAAAAAACAGAAGAAGACCAATATTAAAAAACTCTTTTAAAAGGTAAAATTATAAAGTTTACGAAAGACTTTGTAACTTTACCTTTTAAATTTTGGCACATAAAATTATGGATATATCGGTAGTAATACCACTTCTTAACGAAGAAGAATCTTTACAAGAATTACACGATTGGATTGCAAACGTTATGCAATCCAATCGTTATTTATACGAAATTATTTTTATTGATGATGGTAGCACCGATACTTCTTGGCAAGTAATTGAGCAATTATCAGTCAAAAATAAATCGGTAAAAGGAATTCGTTTTCAAAGAAATTACGGTAAATCACAAGCTTTAGATGCTGGTTTTGGCTTAGCTAACGGAAATGTGGTAATTACCATGGATGCTGATTTACAAGATAGCCCTGATGAAATTCCTGAATTATATAATTTAATTATTAATGATAATTTTGATTTAATTTCTGGGTGGAAAAAAAAGCGCTACGACAATGTGGTAACTAAAAACATTCCATCAAAATTATTTAACTGGGCGGCTCGTAAAACATCTGGATTAAAATTAAACGATTTTAACTGCGGATTAAAAGCCTATAAAAACGAAGTTATTAAAACTGTAAAAGTAAGTGGCGAAATGCATCGTTACATTCCTGTTTTAGCAAAAAACGAAGGTTTTAATAATATTGGCGAAAAAGTAGTGCAACACCAAGCTCGTAAATACGGAGTTACAAAATTTGGAATGGAACGTTTTGTAAATGGTTTTTTAGATTTAATTACCATCTCTTTCCTTTCTAAATTTGGCAAACGACCAATGCACTTTTTTGGCCTTTGGGGAAGTTTAATGTTTGGTTTCGGGTTTTTTAGTGCTTTTTTTATTGGAATGATGAAAATTTACCGCTTATCAACAGGTATAAAAACAATTTTAGTAACTAACAACCCTTGGTTTTACATTGCTTTAACCTCAATGATTTTAGGAACTTTATTATTTTTGGCTGGGTTTTTAGGTGAACTGATTATTAAAAGTAATCCGCAACAAAAACATTATAAAATCAAACAAAAATTGAATTTATAAAACACGTACCTTTGTGCGTTTTTAATTTTGATACATGGAAGAGATACTTAACAAAGCAAAACTATGGCTTTCTGATGCGTTCGACTCAGAAACCAACAATGAAATTAAACAATTGATCGATACTAAATCGGATGATTTAGCAGATCGTTTTTATAAAAACTTAGAATTTGGTACAGGTGGAATGCGCGGAATTGTAGGTGCAGGAACCAACCGAATTAACAAATATACTTTAGGGAAAGCAACCCAAGGATTAAGTAATTATTTACAGCAAACACATCCTAATAAAGAATTAAAAGTTGCTATTGGCTACGATTGTCGTCACGATAGTAAATGGCTTTCTAAAGTTGTTGCTGATGTTTTTTCTGCAAACAATATAAAAGTATATCTTTTTGAAGACATGCGCCCTACGCCAGAGTTATCTTTTGCGGTAAATCATTTAGGTTGTGATGCTGGTATTGTTTTAACCGCTTCTCACAATCCGCCAGAATATAACGGTTACAAAGTATATTGGTCTGACGGAGGGCAAATCGTTCCGCCAAATGACAAAGGTATTATTGACGAAGTAAACTCTTTAAAATATACCGATGTAAATTTTAATGCTAAAGAAGAATTAATTTTTTCTATCGGAAATGAAATTGATGAAGCCTTTTGGCAAGCCTCTTTAAAAAACGGAACTTTTGATGTAAAAAACCGCGAAGATTTAAAAATTGTTTTTACTTCTTTACACGGAACATCAATAAAATTAATTCCTGAAGTTTTAAAACGAGCAGGTTATACTCAAGTTCATATTGTTGAAGAACAAGCAATTCCTGATGGTGATTTTTCAACCGTAAAATCGCCAAACCCTGAAGAACCTGAAGCCTTAAAAATGGCCGTTGATTTAGCGAATAAAATTGATGCAGACATCGTTTTAGGAACCGATCCAGATTCTGACAGAATTGGTATTGCTGTTCGTGATTTAGATGGAAACATGAAGTTATTAAACGGAAATCAGACTATGAGTATGATGACCGATTTTTTAATCAATTATTGGAAAAAAGAAGGGAATTTAAACGGCAAACAATTTGTTGGTTCTACCATTGTTTCTACCAATTTGGTTAATGAAATCGCTGCTTCTTATGGGGTAGAAACCAAAGTTGGTTTAACTGGTTTTAAATGGATTGCTAAAATGATTAAAGACCACTCTGAATTAGATTTTATTGGTGGTGGCGAAGAGAGTTTTGGTTACATGGTTAGTGATTTTGTTAGAGATAAAGACGCGGTTACCTCTGCCCTATTGGCTTGTGAAATTGCTGCTGATGCAAAGTCTAATAACAGTTCGTTTTACAACGAATTATTAAACTTATATACACGTCATCATTTTTATAAAGAACATTTAATTGCTATTGTAAAAAAAGGAATGGATGGTGCTGCACAAATTAAACAAATGATGGTTGATTTACGTAACAATCCGTTTACAGAAATTGACAACTCAAAAGTTAAATACTTATTTGATTATCAATCATCAATTAGAAAAAATTTAATTACCGGAGAAGAAACTGTTATTGATATTCCAAAATCTAACGTATTAATATATCAAACAGAAGAAGGTACAAAAATGGCAGCTCGCCCAAGTGGTACAGAACCTAAAATTAAGTTTTACTTTAGTGTAAAAACAACCTTAGATACAATTGAAAATGCTGTTGCTGTTGAAAATGAATTAGACATTAAAATTCAACGAATTATAAAAGAATTAAATTTATAATATGAATCATTTTAAAAAAATATTAAGTTTTGCAAAGCCATATCAAAAATATGCATGGCTAAATGTATTCTTTAATATTTTATATGCTGTTTTTAATGTTTTGTCTGTTCTCGGATTTATTCCTGTATTAGGAATTTTATTTGGTAAAGAAGAGAAAGTTTATAAAAAACCAGTGTATGAAGGAATTAGTAGCATTTACGATTATATTCAAGGTTCTATTAATTTTACAGTAACAGATATGCTTGAAAGAGGTGGTATAGACAAGGCTCTTATGTTTATTTGCGTACTTTCATTTAGTTTATTTTTCTTTAAAAACTTGTTTCGTTATTTAGCATCGTATGTATTAGCTTATCTTAGAAATGGTGTGGTTAAAGACTTAAGAGACAAACTATATAACAAAATTTTAGAATTACCAATCGCTTATTTTTCTGAAAAGAAAAAAGGAGATACCATCGCTAGATTAACTGCGGATGTTAGAGAGGTAGAAATTACTTTTTTAACCTCTTTAGAAACTATTGTTAGAGAACCTTTAACTATTGTTTTTACCTTAATATCTATGTTTGCAATAAGTGTAAAACTAACATTATTTGTTTTTATTTTATTACCTATATCTGGTTTAATAATTTCATCAATTAGTAAAAAATTAAAAGCAAACTCATTATTAGCACAGCAAGAAACTGGTAATTTTTTATCGTTTATTGAAGAGACTTTAACTGGTTTAAGGGTTATTAAAGGTTTTAATGCCGAAAAAACAATTGAATCTAAATTTAATATTTCTACCAAAAATTATAGTAATTTAATGACTAAGGTTATTCATAGAAAAACATTAGCTTCTCCTATGAGTGAATTTTTAGGTGTTACTACCATTATTGCTATTTTATGGTATGGTGGTAAACTTGTTTTAGGTGAAAATAGCGATATGAAACCGCAAGAGTTTTTTGGATATATTGGTTTGTTTTATTTAGTATTAAATCCTGTAAAAGCAATTGCTACAACCTATTCTAATATTCAAAAAGGAGATGCTTCTGCTGAAAGAATTATGGAAGTATTAAATACAAAAAATACAATTGTAGATCCTAAAAATCCGATACCTAAAAATAATTTTGACGCTTCTATTCAATTTAAAAACATTTCTTTTAAATATAAAGATGAATATGTTTTAAAAAATTTTTCTTTAACAATTCCTAAAGGGCAAACTGTTGCTTTGGTGGGTCAATCTGGAAGCGGAAAATCTACTTTAGCCAATTTAGTAACTCGTTTTTACGATGTAAATAAAGGAACTATTTTAATTGATGATTTGAATGTAAAAAACATCTCAAAAAAATCATTACGTGATTTAATGGGAATTGTAACTCAAGAATCTATTTTGTTTAACGATACCATTGCAAACAACTTAAAACTTGGTGTAGAAAAAGCTACTGAAAGTCAAATATTAGAAGCTGCTACTATTGCCAATGCACACGAATTTATAAAAGATTTACCTGCCCAATATCAAACAAATATTGGTGATAGCGGAAACTTACTTTCTGGAGGACAAAAACAACGATTATCTATTGCACGAGCTGTTTTAAAAAATCCGCCAATAATGGTGTTAGACGAAGCTACTTCTGCTTTAGACACAGAAAGTGAACAATTGGTACAAAAAGCTTTAGAAAAAATGATGGAAAATAGAACTTCATTAGTCATCGCTCACCGATTATCAACCATTCAAAAAGCAGATAATATTGTTGTTTTAAGAAAAGGACAAATTGTAGAACAAGGTAAACACGAAGAGCTACTTGCTAAAAAAGGAGAATATTTTAAACTCGTTTCAATGCAATCATTATCATAAAAAAAAAGCAACCAAATTTGGTTGCTTTTTTTAGCTCCCTATTAAAAACATAAAGCTTTGTTAAAGTTTTAACAAAATACATTTTAGGCTAGTTTAAAATTAGTAACTTTCCACATATTTTAAACTGAAAAAAAAAATGAGAAAATACGCTACGTTATTATTTTCAGCTCTTTTTGTTTCTGCTTCAATTTTTGCGCAAGAAACAGCTAAAAAAGAGCCTCAAAAAGGTCATACTGATCAAAACAAATTCCGTCAACTAAAAGACGTATTAGCAACTCCAAATGATCAACACACCGCTTCTGGTGCTCCTGGTCATGCATACACACAACAAAAAGTGGATTATGTAATGGAATTACGTTTAGACGAAACTTCAAATAAACTTTATGGTGATGAGGCTATTACTTATCATAATAACTCTAACGATCAATTAGATTATTTATGGGTTCAGTTAGACCAAAATATGCGTGCTCCTGACTCTAAAACTCCTTTGGCGCAATCTCAAGGTGCTAGTAGTTTTTTAACTCCTGAAAAGTTTGTAACAGACAATATGGGGAAACCAAAAGATTTTGGTTATAAAATAGAAGAAGTTAAAGATGCAGAAGGTAAAGATTTATCTTATATGATTAATCGTACAATGATGCGTATTAATTTACCAGAAGCACTAGCTCCTGGACATGTTTTTAAATTTAACATAAAATGGAACTATTTAATTAACAACTCTGTTAAAGATGGTGGACGTTCTGGTTTCGAATTATTTCCTGATGGAAACAAAAACTATACAATCGCTCAATTTTTTCCTCGTTTAGCTGTTTATGACAATGTTGAAGGTTGGCAAAACATGCAATTTTGGGGTCGTAGCGAATGGGCTTTAGAATTTGGTGATTATGATGTTAAATTAACAGTGCCTGCAGATCATATTGTAGATGCAACTGGTGAATTACAAAACGAAAAAGAAGTATTGACTAAAAAACAACGTAATCGTTGGGAAAAAGCAAGAAAATCATATAAAGATCCTGTTTTTATCGTTACTCAAAAAGAAGCGGAAAAAACAGAAAAAGGACGTTCTACCAAAACAAAAACTTGGCATTTTAAAGCAAATAACGTACGTGATTATGCTTTTGCTTCTTCAAGAAAATACATTTGGGATGCAATGGCTGTAAAAATTAACGGTAAAAACGTTATGGCTGTATCATTATATCCAAAAGAAGGAAATCCTTTATGGGAAGAACACTCTACAAGAGTTGTTGCAAATACTTTAGAAGAATATTCTAAAATGACTTTTGATTATCCATACTCTAAGGCAATTTCTGTACATGCAAAAAATCAAGGGATGGAATATCCTATGATTTGTTTTAACTACGGAAGACCAAACGCTGACGGAACATATTCAGACAGAGTTAAACACGGAATGATTGGAGTTATCACGCACGAAGTTGGACATAACTTTTTCCCTATGATTGTAAATTCTGATGAGCGTCAGTGGACATGGATGGATGAAGGTTTAAACTCTTTTGTTGAAATTTTAGCCGAATTAGATTACGATCCTAAATTTAATACAGGAAATTTACCAAAAGATATTGTACGTTATATGAGTTTAGATCAAAAAAGATTAACTCCTATTATGGCACAAGGTGATTATGTTAAAAACTTTGGTCCAAATGCATATACAAAACCAGCTGCTGGTTTATACATGTTGCGTCAAACTATTATGGGACCAGAATTATTTGATTATGCTTTTAGAACTTATGCTAAAAGATGGATGTTTAAACACCCTACACCTGCTGATTTCTTTAGAACAATGGAAGATGCATCTGGAATGGATTTAGACTGGTTTTGGAGAGGTTGGTTTTACACAACTGATTATTCTGATATTGGTATAAAAGAAGTTAAACCTTTATACTTAACAAATAAACCAGACGAAAGAACTAAAAAACTACAAAAACAATATGCTTCTTACTTTGCTGGTTTAGGTAAATTAGTTTACTTAACAACTAAAAAAGAAGATGCTAACAAAGCAGATTTAGAAACATATATTAATAGTTTATCTGCTGATAAAAAAGCAACTTTAAAAGATACTCCTAATTTTATGTATCAAGTAGAGTTTGAAAAGCCAGGTGGTTTAGTATTGCCTATTATTGTGGAATTAACATATGTTGATGGAACAAAAAAGCGTGAAACATTCCCTGCTCAAATTTGGAACAAAGACGAAAACAAAGTTTTTAGAGTATTTACTTCAGTAAAAGAAGTTAAAAGCATTGTTGTTGATCCTGATTTAGAAACTGCGGATATTGACACGTCAAATAACAGTTGGCCAAAGAAAACTACTGATAAATTTGATAAATTTAAAGGTAAAAAGAAAAATTAATACTTTTATTAATTACTTATAAGAAAACCTGTTTTAATTATTAAAACAGGTTTTCTTTTTTTTATAAGCTTTAAAAACAATAAAAATTCATACTTTAATAATTTAACAAAAAAACTAAAAAAGTTTAATTTTAAACCAAATATACAATATAACGTGCTTTTTATACAAATAAACCTATTTAAACCTCTTGTTCTATTTATATTTGTATCTATAATACACAAAACAATCTTTTTGATTGATTGGGGGATTAATCAAATTGAAAAAAAAACATTACTTATTTAAGTAATGTTTTTTTTGTGATAAATAAAAAAGTTATTTTAATTAAATAGCTTATTAATTTCATCTAGTGTTAATAATTTAGACTCTGTTAAAACATCAGGCTCTCTACTAACATATTGTTGAATTTTCATTTTTATTTCTCCGTCTTCTCTCAAATACTTTAAATAAACAATATTTCCGTTTGCTTTTATCTGAAACCTACTTCTTGGTGGATTTTCAAAACCTTTAATAATTATTTGATGCAGTTTCTCTACATCATTATCCATATTTTTAAATGAAAAAAACACATATTCATTTATTGTAGTTGCATTAATATTTTTATAAAACAAATTATAAGTATCATCTCCTACCTTTTCTAAATAAACGAACTCTACATGTCCTACAATATCTACTTTAGCAGTTTCAATAAATTCTATTTGAGAATACGATGCTACAGAGAAAAATAGCGTTATTAAATAAATTAGTTTCTTCATAAGTTTGTTGATTTTAAGGTTTGATATAAATATATTTTAATTAAACAGAATAACGCTTTAATAAATAAAAAATTATACCTTAATTTAAAAAACCGTATAAAGTGTTGTTACAATAATACCTTTATTATTGTGTAAAGATATAGCTGATATAATTTTATTTTCTTTAACTTTAAAATTAAATGGTGCTGCTAATAAATTTAGCCCACTTTGTTTTTTAATTCTAATTCCCTGACCAGAAATAATATCTTTGTTAGGTTCAAAATTCCCTACAGGAAGATGTTCTGTTAAAATAACATATTTATAATTAGTTAATTTACTAACAACACTCATAACCTCTTTGTTTGATAAATGTTGTAATACTTGTCGTACTATAATACAATCTGCAAAAGGTAAATTATCTTTAGCTATATCTAAACATTTAAACTCTAAATTAGAGTTTTTAAAATTCTCTTTATTATATGTAATCAAATTTGGTACAATATCAACAGCAATATATTTTTTAGTATATGCTACCAACTGCTTTCCTATATTAAAATCTCCACAACCTAAATCACATACAATAATTGGCTTTTTAAATGATTTTAAAAATGAAATTACCGATTTTATATACGGAGTAATTATTTCGTAATCATGTGAACCTTCACCAGAAAAAAAAGCAGAATTATTATCACCCCAAAGCTTCATTTCATATACTTGTTCCATTGCTTTTTTTGTTGGCCAAGGTTTTTTCATTGTTATTAAAAGTCTTTTATTTTTATCAAATATAAACAACGATCTTTCAAAATGCCATTAAATTTTTATTTACAAATTCCTAAAATTACTTTTCATACGAACCAATTTATTTTAGTAATTTCGATTTTCTAAATAGCGTTAATGAAAGTCTGTATCGCCGAAAAGCCAAGTGTAGCACGTGAAATTGCTAATATATTAGGAGCCAATACCAAACGAGATGGTTATTTTGAAGGTAATGGTTATGCGGTTACCTATACTTTCGGGCATTTATGTACGCTTTTAGAACCTAAAGACTATAAACCACATTGGAAAAGTTGGGATTTAAACAATCTTCCCATGCTCCCCGAACGTTTTAATACCAAAGTAACCAACGATGGAGGTATAAAAAAACAATTCAATATCGTTAAATCTCTATTTGAAAGAGCCGATGTTGTTATAAACTGTGGCGATGCTGGTACAGAAGGAGAGCTGATACAACGTTGGGTAATAAACCAAGCAAATTATAAAGGTGAAGTACAACGCTTATGGATTTCTTCACTAACCGAAGAAGCTATTAGAGAAGGTTTTAATAATTTAAAACCCGCCGCACAATACGATAATTTATATTACGCAGGTTTTTCTCGTGCCATTGGCGATTGGCTATTAGGCTTAAATGCAACGCGATTATACACCGTTAAATTCGGCGGTTACAAACAAGTATTATCGGTTGGTAGAGTGCAAACTCCTACCCTAGCCATGTTGGTAAATCGTTTTAAAGAAATTCAACATTTTAAGCCACAACCATATTGGGAACTTCAAACTCTATATCGCGAAACACTTTTTAGTTACGAAGAAGGTCGTTTTCTTAAAAAAGAAGAAGGTCAAGTTTTTGCTGATAAAGTAAAAGAGAGTGATTTTGAAATTACTTCAGTTACCAAAAAGAAAGGAAAAGAATACGCTCCTAAATTATTCGATTTAACAGGTTTGCAAGTTTATTGTAACAATAAATTTGGATTTTCTGCGGATGAAACCTTAAAAATAGTACAGAAACTCTACGAAATGAAAGTAGTTACCTATCCGAGGGTTGATACTACTTTTTTACCGAATGATGTGTATCCGAAAATAGCTGGAATACTAACCAAGTTAACAGACTATAGTCAGTTAACAAAACCACTGTTAGGACAAAAAATAAAGAAATCTAAAAAGGTTTTTGACGATAAAAAAGTTACCGATCACCACGCTATTATTCCTACCGGAATTCAGAATAATTTACAGTACAATCAACAACAAGTGTATGATATTATTACACGTCGTTTTATTGCTGTTTTTTATCCTGAAAGTGATGTTGCTAACACTTCGGTAATTGGTGAAGTTGATAAAATTTCTTTTAAAACAAGCGGAAAAGAAATAGTATCTAAAGGATGGCGTGTTGTTTTTGAGCACGGAAACGATACTAAAAAAACAGAAGCAAATACCTTACCTACTTTTGTAAAAGGTGAAAAAGGACCACACGAACCTAGTTTTTTAGAAAAAGAAACCAAACCGCCACGTAATTATACTGAAGCTAGCTTACTACGAGCTATGGAAACTGCAGGTAAGCAGGTTGATGATGATGAAATGCGAGAGTTAATGAAAGAGAACGGAATTGGTCGTCCGTCTACGCGTGCTAGTATAATAGAAACTTTATTTAGAAGAAAATATATCGAACGTCAAAAAAAATTAGTGATTCCTACACAAACAGGAATCGATTTAATTGATTTAATTGACAATGAATTACTAAAATCTGCCGAATTAACCGGTCGTTGGGAAAAACGTTTAAAAGAAATTGAACGTGGTGATTTTAATGCCGGAGCTTTCATCAATAATATGAAAAAAATGGTAGATGAGTTGGTGTACGAAGTCCGTTCAAATACTAAAACAAAACGGCTGTCTTCTGAAAATGAAACCCCGAAAGTAAAACCAAAAAAGCCAGCATCGAAGAAAAAAACAGTCGTTGCTAAAGAATGTCCAAAATGTAAAAACGGACAATTATTAAAAGGGAGTACTGCCTACGGTTGTTCAGCGTATAAAAGCGGATGTGATTTTAAATTGCCTTTTAGTTTTATGGATAAAAAAATATCTGAAACGCAATTAATTCGTTTAATTGATAAAGGCTGTACCACTAATTTAAAAGGTTTTAAACACGGCAACGATAAAGTTGAAGGTTTAGTTCGTTTTGATGATAATTTCAATTTAAAGCTTGAGCCTAAACAAACGATAGTTAAAGCGCAATCTAAAACAACTGAAGTTTCTGAAACAATCACTTGTCCGAAATGTAAAAAAGGGACTGTTTTAAAAGGAAAATCGGCTTACGGATGTTCTCATTACAAAAATGGTTGTGATTTTGTGTTTACGTTTGATAACATCAAAAAAATAGCTAACGGACAAGTATTAACTAAAGAGTTGGTTTTAAAAATTATTAGTTCTAATTAATACTTAACGTCATTCTGAACTTGTTTCAGAATCACATCTTATAAAACAAGAACAAATCTGTTTGTATGAGAACCTGAAATAAATTCAGGTTGACGTAAAATATCCTCTTTTAAAATCAAAAACACTAAAATCCGTCATTCTGAACTTGTTTCAGAATCGCATCCTATAAACACAAACAAACCCGTTTGTATGAGAACCTGAAATAAATTCAGGTTGACGTAAAATATCCTCTTTTAAAATCAAAAACACTAAAATCCGTCATTCTGAACTTGTTTCAGAATCGCATCCTATAAACACAAACAAACCCGTTTGTATGAGAACCTGAAATAAATTCAGGTTGACGTAAAATATCCTCTTTTAAAATCAAAAACACTAAAATCCGTCATTCTGAACTTGTTTCAGAATCGCATCCTATAAACACAAACAAATCCGTTTGTATGAGAACCTGAAATAAATTCAGGTTGACGTAAAATATCCTCTTTTAAAATCAAAAACACTAAAATCCGTCATTCTGAACTTGTTTCAGAATCGCATCCTATAAACACAAACAAACCCGTTTGTATGAGAACCTGAAATAAATTCAGGTTGACGTAAAATATCCTCTTTTAAAATCAAAAACACTAAAATCCGTCATTCTGAACTTGTTTCAGAATCGCATCCTATAAACACAAACAAATCCGTTTGTATGAGAACCTGAAATAAATTCAGGTTGACGTAAAATATCCTCTTTTAAAATCAAAAACACTAAAATCCGTCATTCTGAACTTGTTTCAGAATCGCATCCTATAAACACAAACAAATCCGTTTGTATGAGAACCTGAAATAAATTCAGGTTGACGTAAAATATCCTCTTTTAAAATCAAAAAAATACTAAAATCCGTCATTCTGAATTTGTTTCAGAATTGCATCGTGTAAAACAAGAACAAATTCGTTTGTATAAAAACCTGAAATAAATTTAGGTTGACGTAAAAATTTTCTTTTAAAAAATCAAAAAAACACTAAAATCCGTCATTCTGAACTGTTTCAGGATCACATCTTATAAAACAAGAACAAATCTGTTTGTGTGAGAACCTGAAATAAATTCAGGTTGACGTAAAATATCCTCTTTTAAAATCAAAAATACTAAAATCCGTTATTCTAAACTTGTTTCAGAATCGCATCTTGTAAAAACGAATTAATTTATATAAAATCCCAAACAAACTTAAATTCTTAAATATCTTTATTTACTAAGCTCTTTATAATAGTGTGCTGTTAACTTATTAGGATTTTTAATCGTATTTTTAATCCATTCAAAATACAACTCTTTCTTTTCTAGATCACTTAATTGCCAGTCGATATTTGTTTTTTTCAATCGAGAGGTTACATCATTTAACGTAATTGCAGCGGCAACCGATATATTTAAACTTTCGGTAAAACCAACCATCGGAATTTTTAAAAATCCGTCAGCTTCTTGTTTAATATAATCTGAAATTCCGTCTTTTTCAGCTCCAAAAACAAAAGCAGATTTTTTAGTAACATCAAAATCAGCTAATACACAAGAATCCGTATGCGGTGTTGTTCCTATAATTTGATATCCTTTTGCACGTAAATCTTCTAAACAAGTTTTGGTATTATCGCCATCCTCTTTATAACGATTAATATTTAACCACTTCTGACTTCCTTTAGCCACATGACGAGAAACTTTATTGGTAAACTTATTTTCTATCGCATACACATCTTGTACGCCAAAAATATCACAACTTCTTACCACAGCACTTGCGTTATGAGGCTGAAAAATGTCTTCTAACACAACCGTAAAATGACGTGTTCTTTCGTTTAAAACTCTGTTAAAAGTTTCTTTTCTTTTATCTGTAATAAAGCTTTCTAAATAGGTAAATAATCCTTCGTCAATCATAGCACAAACATACTAAAATTTCATATTTTAGTTTCATGAAAAAACGATTAGTAATATTAACTGGAGCAGGTATTAGCGCCGAAAGCGGGATAAAAACCTTTAGAGACGCTGATGGTTTGTGGGAAGGTCATGACATTTATGAAGTTGCCTCTCCTGAAGGATTTCATAAAAACCCTGAATTAGTTTTTGATTTTTACAATCAACGTAGAAAACAATTACTTAGTGTTTCGCCTAACAAAGCTCATTTCAATTTAGCTAAGTTAGAAACTGTTTTTAATGTTGATATTATCACACAAAATGTAGATAATTTACACGAACGTGCAGGTAGTAAAAACATTACTCACTTACACGGAGAATTGTTAAAAGCCAGAAGTAGTATAAATAAAAAATTAATTTTTGAGTGTAAAAAAGATATTTTATTAGGTGATTTAGCTTCGGATAAAAGCCAATTAAGGCCGCATATAGTTTGGTTTGGTGAAGAGGTACCAATGCTTGATAAAGCAATTGAAATCACCCAAAAAACTAATATTTTAGTAATTATTGGCACTTCTATGCAAGTATATCCTGCGGCTAGTTTGATTGACTATATTCCTGAAAATACACCAATTTATTTTATCGATCCAAAACCTGTTGTAAACGAAAACGCCTTTACTAATTTAACAATTATTAAAGACATTGCGAGTGTTGGAACCAATAAATTACTTACGATGTTAATCGATTAAAATAAGTATATATTTCTCCTTTAGAAATTGAACTTCCTTTTTCTATCAAATCGAAAACTTCAACGTTTCTTTCTTGTTCGTATTTTTTGGTTCCTGTAAAAAATTCGATTTTTTCGTCATTCGGATTTTTCATCAACCATTCAAAACCTTCTTGTGTTAACAAATTAATTTCTTTATCAACTTTTATAACAATACGATGAATTTCGTTTTCATCACATTTAAATAAATTCACCATTTTTGGTGAAAAATGCTCTAAATATGCGGTTTTTGTAAGTACATCGTCCCAAACAACATCACTAAAAACATTCATTTCATCTTCGGCAACTTGTGGTTTTTCTGCCTTTAACTCTTTCCACTCTTTCGCATCAATACTTTGCGATGCTAAAAAACGAGCAAATTCTTCGTGCAATCCTTCAAACTGTTCTTTGGTAAGTTGTCTATATTTCATGTGGCAATTTTAATAATAAATTAGGATTTGGGCAATTTTGTTGGTAAAAATCCAATTGCTTTTTTGATGACACACCTGGATAATCTCCTTGATAATTTTCAATATCAATTATTAATTGAAAATGTAAATGTGACGCATAATCACCATTTACAGAGCTGTCACCTAAAGCTGCTATTTTTTCTCCTTGTTTAACTAGAGTTCCTATCTGTAAATTTTCTAATGATTTTACTGATAAATGTCCGTATAAAGAATAAAATTCATTTCCATCAATAGTGTGTTTTATAATAATGGTAGGTCCGTAATCACCATAATTAAGGTTGTTTTTAAAACTATGAATTTCACCATCTAAAACTGCCAAAACATCTGTTTCTGTATCACACCATAAATCAATTCCTAAATGAATATTTCGTTGATTTTCTACGGATAGTTTATTAAAATGTTCGCTTCTATTGTAAATATCTCTAGTTTCTAAATACCCACCAAAAGCAACTTTCTTTTGTTGTTTATCTAAATACTGATTTAAATATTGAGTCCATTCATCAGAAGAAGCAACATCAAAAATTAAATCTTCATTTGAAGCTGCTATTGATATTGGTATATATTTGGTTATTGATATACTTTTATCAATAACATACAATGATTTTTGAGATATGTTTTTTAAAAATTCTATCATATTTATATAAAAAATAAGAGCAACCAAAGATACTTGATTACTCTTATTTTTTATATAATTATCTATTGATATTATCTCACTACATTACCAATAATTTCTTTAACAGGCCCCGCTCCCATTGTTAATGCTGTATGATTCATCGCATCATCAGCAATCATGTGTGCTAATGGCTTCAAAGTAAATGGATTTGGGCTATTATCTGGAGATGGCTCTACAGAAATTACTACCGTTTTTCCTTTTAAATCTGTTGGAAAATCTATACCTGCAACACTTCCCATTACATAATCTTCTCCAGGATAAGCTGGTCCGTTACCTTTAGCTCCTTTATAAGGTGATGTTGCAGCATTATCATCGGCCATGTCACTCATTGTAAAAGTACCTGTACTTACTGGTGTTCCGTCAATTACTACCCAACCTTCATATTTCCAACCTGCAGATAATTCTGGTAAATCTAAACCTACTGCCGGACTACCACTTGAGTTGTCTAAAAACCAAACTCCGCTTGCTTCATTTGTATCGTCATCATCTGTTGGTGTTGCTAAAATAAATTTCCCTGCAGCGTTAGAAAAATCGCCAACAATTCCTTTAGAACTTACATTTGCTTCGTTATCTGTAAAATCTCCTGCTAAAATTTTTGTTGCTGCTGGCGCAGGATCTGTGTCATTTGTTGGCTCAATAGATAAAACAAATTTTGTTGCCGCTGCTAAATCTTCTTTTTCTACTTCAAATGTTTTTTGTGATAAAGTTCCTGAATCATCTACAGAAAATACTCCTGTTGATACTGGTGCACCTGCTACAATAATCCATCCTTCATATTTTAAACTTGCTCCTAAATTTTCTAAACCTTCTATATTAAGAGTTAAATTTGATGTTGTTGATACTGGAGTGTTATCATCGTCGTCACTACAAGAAGTAAATGTTAATGCTGATAAGGCTAAAAAACCTAAAAGTAATTTTTTCATAATATAAATTTTAATGATTAATGTTTTAGCTTAAGTCGTGCTTAAAAAAAACTACTTACAAAAAAAATTACTTCAACTTAAAAAAGACTGTTGTTTTACCTTATCTAAATCTATTTAGATGCTTAAACTAAGAAACCACATAACAAGTTAATAAACAACTTATTACGATATTTATTTTACACAAAAAAATCCCAACTAAAAAGCTGGGATTTTCATTATAAAAAAAATATATTATTTATTTTACTAGTTTTTTACTAGATGGTTTAAATCTTGTTAACACAATTCCATCAACCGCAGCTTCGTATTCTGCCATAGTTGGGGTTCTTCCTAAAATGGTAGATAAAACAACTACTGGAGTAGATGATAATAAAGATTCTCCTTTTTTCTCACCAGAATCTTTTACCACTCTTCCTTGAAATAAACGTGTAGAAGTAGCCATTACCGTATCTCCTGGTTCTGCTTTTTCTTGATTCCCCATACAAAGATTACATCCAGGGCGCTCTAAGTATAACATATTTTCATACTTAGTACGTGCTAAACCTTTTGGTGCGTTATCATCGAATTCAAATCCTGAATACTTTTGTAAAACTTCCCAATCACCTTCTGCTTTTAACTCATCAACAATATTGTACGTTGGAGGAGCAACCACTAATGGCGCTTTAAACTCAACTTTTCCTTGTTGTTGCTCAATATTTTTTAACATTTGAGCTAAAATTTGCATATCACCTTTGTGAACCATACACGATCCCACAAAACCTAAATCTACTTTTTTAGTTCCTCCATAAAAAGATAATGGTCTAATATTATCATGCGTATAACGCTTAGAAACATCTTCGTTATTTACATCAGGATCCGCAATCATTGGTTCCGCAATTTGATCTAAATCAACCACAACTTCTGCAAAATATTTTGCATCAGCATCTGGCTTTAAAGCCAATTTAGAACCAGATTGTAACTCGTTAATTCTATTATTTGCTTTATCTACTAAACCTTTAAGCATTTGCTTTTGGTTATCCATACCCTTATCAATCATAATTTGGATACGAGATTTTGCAATTTCTAACGATTCAACAAGTGTTTCTTCTTCAGAAATACAGATAGAAGCTTTCGCTTTCATTTCTGCTGTCCAATCAGTAAATGTAAACGCCTGATCTGCGGTTAACGTACCAATATGCACCTCGATAATTCTTCCTTGAAAAACATTATCTCCGCCAAATTGCTTTAACATTTGCTCTTGTGTAGCGTGTACCACATCACGGAAATCCATAAAAGATTTCATTGCTCCTTTAAAGGTAACTTTTACCGATTCTGGAATTGGCATCGTTGCCTCACCCGTTGCTAATGCTAAAGCTACTGTTCCTGAATCTGCTCCAAAAGCAACACCTTTCGACATTCTTGTATGAGAATCTCCTCCAATAATTACATCCCAATCATCAACGGCAATATCATTTAATACTTTATGAATTACATCTGTCATAGCAGGGTAATTTCCTTTAGGATCACGAGCGGTAATTAAACCAAAATCGTTCATAAACTTCATTAATCTTGGAATGTTCGCTTTCGATTTATCATCCCAAACTGAAGCTGTATGACAACCAGATTGGTAACTAGCATCTACAATTGGAGAAATAACCGTTGCAGCCATCATCTCTAATTCTTGCGAAGTCATTAATCCCGTAGTGTCTTGAGAACCTACAATATTAACCTCTACACGAACATTTGAACCTGCATGTAATGTTTTACCTGGTGTAGTACCAACAGCATTTTTATTAAATATTTTTTCAACAGCAGTTAATCCTTGTCCTTCAACAGAAATTTCTTTTGAAGGCGCATAAACTTGAGGAACCTCAATTCCTAATACTTTAGCTGCGAAAGTTTGTAATTTTTTACCGAAAACAACCGCATAAGAACCTCCTGCTTTCATAAACTCCATTTTTTGTGGTGTAAATGCCGCAGAAATATCTTTTAACTCTTTATCTCCGTTGTATAATTTTTTTGTTTTGGTATTAATTGTTAAAACAGTACCTGTTTCAACAGTATATTCTTCTTTTAAAACTGCATCTCCATCCGCATCTACAACTGTGTTACCAGCTTCATCTTTTTGTTTTACCCAGTTTTTTAAATCTAAACCAATACCTCCTGTTACACCAACGGTAGTTAAGAAAATTGGTGCAATACCATTGGTACCTGCAATTACAGGAGCAATATTAATAAATGGCACATAAGGACTAGATGAAATACCTGTCCATAATGCTACGTTGTTAACTCCAGACATTCTTGAAGAACCAACTCCCATTGTTCCTTTTTCTGCAATTAACATCACACGTTTATTTGGATGTTGTTTTTTTAAAGCCAATAATTCATTTTGCATGTCTTTATTGTGTTCAAACATACATTGACCATGTAACTCACGATCTGATCTTGAATGTGCATCTGCACCTGGAGACAGTAAATCTGTTGAAATATCACCAACACCAGCAACGTAAGTTACAATTTCTATCTCTTCATCAATCTCCGGTAATTTTGTAAAAAACTCTGCCTGTGCGTAGCTTTCTATTAACTCTTTCGCTACTTCGTTTCCTGATTTATATGCTTTTTCTAAACGATCAGTATCCGCTTCATATAAGAAAACCTGAGTTTTTAATACTTTAACTGCTTTTTGTGCAATTATAGCTTCGTTTCCTAAAGCTAAATCTAATAAAACAGCTACTGAAGGTCCGCCTTTCATGTGAGACAACTGCTCAAAAGCGTAATCTTGTGAAATTTCTTCAACTAAAAATTCTCCTAAAATAATTTCTTTTAAAAACTGTGCTTTTACACCAGCTGCACTTGTTGTTCCTGGTAATACGTTGTAAATAAAAAAATTAAGAGACGCTTCTCTATGCTCATTATTTACATCTTTAATTTGCGAAATAATTTCACTTAGTAATTCAGCACCATCCACTGGTTTTGGGTGTAACCCTTGCCCTTTTCTCTCCTCTATCTCTTTAAGATAATCTAAATAAATATTGTTCATTATAAAGGTTTATTTTTTTTACAAAAACAGCAATCATACACTATAAATCTCTAAATGATTTTTAAGTATTTAAAAGTTGTTTTTATATAAATTATTTTGTTGTTTTTTAGCTAAGCAAAAGTACAATTTTAGCTGCATATTAAAAAATAAACAGTAAAATTCAAAAAACAAGAAGTATCTGTAATCAAAACACTGATTCAATGTTGATTCCATATAAAAAACAGCAAAATAACTGTTAAAATTACGAATTTAACAAATAGCTGTTTTTTATTGAATTATAATTAGTTTATAATTACTCTAAAATAGAAAAAAAAAGCAGACCAGTAAGCTGGATTCTGTTCCTTATAAATAAGGCTCTTATCATTTATCTAGTTTTACAATTACTCGTAAAATCAATCTGCCTACCCCTTAGAATCGCGCGAGTAGCGCTCGATCTCTAATGTACATGACATTGCACCGCATAGAGTTTACCTGGTTTCACTACAGCATTACCTGTACATACTTTCTGCTGCACTTGTCCTCAACTTACGTTGGACGGACGTTATCCGCTATGCTACTCTATGGTGTCCAGACTTTCCTACTTATACTAAATATAAGTCGATAAGATTGGTCTGCTAATTATTTTATAAATTCACTTCCTTCATAAAAAAACCCACTCAATAAATTGAGTGGGAAAATTGCTATGAAAAAGAAAAAGTGTCTAGAACGTCTTCTAGACGGTACAAATATATGAAAGCTTTTTAATTAAAAAAAACATTTGATATAAAAGTTAACATACTTTTATTATTTACAAAAAAAACACCCATTTAATGGGTGTTTTTTTGTTCTTTTCTTAAAATTTACTTTTATGAAAACATATCTTTTACTTTATCAAAAAATGATTTATCTGATTTTTGCGGATTTGGACTAAAGTTTTCATCTCCTTGCATTTGCTCGAAAAACTTACGTTGTTCTTTAGTTAACTCTTGTGGGGTCCAAACATTAATGTGTATTAAAAAATCGCCAGTACCATAACGCTCAATACTTGGTAAACCTTTACCTTTTAAGCGTAGTATTTTACCCGATTGTGTACCTGGTTCTATCTTAATTTTCACTTTTCCTGTTACGGTTTCAACTTCTTTAGAAACACCTAAAACAGCTTCAGAAAAATTTATATATAAATCGTAATGAATATTACTTCCTTCTCTTTTTAATGTATCGTGCTGAACTTCTTCTATCAATACTAATAAATCTCCAGGAACAGAGTTTTTACCAGGAGCCTCGTTTCCTTTTCCTCCTACTTTTAATTGCACGCCTTCTGTAACTCCTTCTGGAATATTAATTGAAACTGTTTCTTCTTTAACAATTAAACCTTGGGCATCTGCTCCGTTAGGTTTACTATTAATCATTTCTCCAGCTCCTTGACAAGTACCACAGGTAGTTGCAGTTTGCATTCTACCTAATATAGTATTGGTAACTCGCATTTGTTGTCCGCTACCATTACAAGTAGAACACGTTTTATACGTTACTCCGTCTGCCTGAACTTTTCTACGAACTTTAACCTTCTTTTCTACTCCGTTTGCAATTTCTTCTAAAGTAAGTTTTACACGAATACGCATGTTAGATCCTTTAACTCTAGCTTGTCTACGACCACCGCCGCCACCGAAACCACCAAAGCCTCCGCCTCCGAAAATATCGCCAAATTGACTAAATATGTCATCCATATTCATTCCGCCACCACCGAAACCGCCACCTCCTTGTGGACCATCAAATGCTGCGTGACCATATTGATCGTAACGAGCCTTTTTATTATCATCACTAAGTACTTCATATGCTTCGGCACAAAGTTTGAATTTTTCTTCAGCACTTTTATCATCTGGATTTTTATCTGGATGATATTTTATCGCCATTTTACGATATGCTTTTTTTATTTCAGACTGTGATGCTGATTTTGAAATACCTAATACTTCGTAGTAATCTTGTTTTGCCATTATATTGTTAATTGACAATTATCTTTTTAATGATTGATAATTGGGAACTATTATTTTTTTATGCTTGACCTACCACCACTTTTGGGTGACGAATAATTTTATCTCCTAACTTGTATCCTTTTTCTACACAATCAATAATTTTTCCTTTTAAATCATCAGTTGGTGCAGGAATTTGAGTTATTGCTTGGTGTACTTCGGCATCAAAAACATCACCAGCTTTTACCTCAATTGCTGTTAAACCTTTTTGCTCTAATGTTTTAACCATTTTCTGATAAATTAACAAAACACCTTTACGTAACTCTTCTGCTTCTTTATCATCTTCAATATGTGTCAAAGCACGTTCAAAATCATCTAAAACTGGCAGTAAAACTGTCATTACTTCCTGTCCTGCCGTTTTAAAAAGCTCCATACGTTCTTTAGAAGTACGTTTTTTATAGTTTTCAAACTCAGCAAATAATCGTAAATATTTATTTTTTTCTGCATCTAACAACTCTTCAGTTGTTGGCTCTTTTACCTCTTCTGCTTTAGCTTCAACCTCTTTATTTTCTTGAGTTTCTTCTTGATTATTGTCAAGTCCGCCATTATCAATAGCATCTTTTAACTCATCTTCTTTTGTATATTGATCTTTACTCATTGTAAATCGTTTCTTTAAATTCTTCAGCATACTTTTATCAATAATATTGCCAATAAAAAAATCGTGTCATGTTGACACGATTTTTTCATCACTTTTTATAAATGCTTTTAATCTTCTATTCTTTCAATTTTTGCGCCGATAGATTTTAAACGTGCTTCAATATTTTCATACCCTCTATCAATTTGTTCAATATTATTAATAATACTGGTTCCTTTTGCTGAAAGTGCTGCTATTAACAAAGAAATACCCGCTCTAATATCTGGCGAAGTCATTTTAGTTGCTTTTAACATTGACTGAAAATCATGGCCTATTACAGTAGCTCTATGCGGATCACATAAAATTACTTTTGCGCCCATATCTATCAATTTATCAACAAAAAACAAACGGCTTTCAAACATTTTTTGATGTATCAATACCGTACCTTTTGCTTGTGTTGCAATAACTAATACAATACTTAATAAATCTGGCGTAAACCCTGACCAAGGTGCATCGGCTACTGTTAAAACAGATCCGTCTATATAATTTTGAATTTCGTAACTTTCTTGTTCTGGAATAAAAATATCATCTCCTTTTTTTTCTAGTTGGATTCCTAATTTACGAAATACACTTGGTATTTGTCCTAAATCTTTCCAACTAACATCTTTTATGGTTAATGCTGAACGTGTCATGGCTGCGACACCAATCCAACTACCAATTTCAATCATATCTGGTAGTACTCTGTGTTCACATCCTCCTAACTCAGTTACTCCTTCAATAGTTAATAAATTTGAACCAACACCTGTTATTTTTGCGCCCATAGAATTCAACATTTTAGATAATTGTTGAATATAAGGTTCGCAAGCAGCATTATAAATAGTCGTAGTTCCTTTAGCTAAAATTGCTGCCATAATAATATTAGCAGTTCCGGTTACAGAAGCTTCATCAAGCAACATTTCGGTACCTGTTAAACCATTTTCAGCTTCTACTCCGTAAAAATATTCTTCTTTATTATAACGGAATTTTGCTCCTAAATTAATAAAACCTTCAAAGTGGGTATCTAAACGACGACGCCCTATTTTATCACCTCCTGGACGTGGAATATATCCTTTTCCAAAACGTGCTAATAACGGACCAACAATCATAATAGATCCTCTTAATGAGCTTCCATCTCTTTTAAATTCGGCAGATTCTAAATATTTTAAGTTAATAGTATCAGCCTGAAAACTATATGAATTAGCTGCTAACTTTTCTATTTTAACGCCTAATTCTCCTAAAATAAAAATTAATTTATTTACATCAATAATATCAGGAATATTATTAATTACTACTTTTTTAGGAGTTAATAATACAGCACAAATAATTTGCAATGCTTCATTTTTTGCTCCTTGAGGTGTAATTACTCCATTAAGTTTGTGACCGCCTTCAATTTTAAATGATGCCATTTATTTTTTTCTGTATTTATGATTATTAGATTTTGCCTTATGATTATTTTTATGCTGCCCTTGGTTAGAACGTTTTCTTAACAAATTTTTACTTTCTGCTAACGATTCTGTAGATTCTCTTAAATCTATTTCTTTACCAGACAAATCATATAAATGCTTAAAAATAACAGCATCATCAACCGTGTCTTTATTCCAATTTAAATAACATTTTTTCATGTGATTGGCTATGGTAAATACCAAAGCTTCCCGTTTATCTCCCTCTTCCCATGTTAAAGCGATATTAATCATGGTTTGAATATTATTACCATAATATCTGTATCTAGAAGCCGATTTTGGATAGTCCATTTTTTCAGGCTTCTCTCTTAATTCTTCTTTAGATGGTGTTTCGTAAGGAGAAGAATCTACATCTAACTTAAAATCAGCAATAATATGTAATTGATCCCAAAGTTTGTGTTTAAAATCTGGCACATCGCGTAAATGAGGTTGTAAATTTCCCATTACATCAATAATTGCTTTTGCCATTGTGTTTCGTTCCTCTTTAGTTTCTAAAGCGATACAATGATTTACTAATTTTTGTATATGTCTTCCGTATTCCGGAATTATTAAGTGATCTCTTTCTGAATTGTACTCTAAATCAAACGTCATTTCTCTTTATTTATAGATGCAAAATAAGTAATTATTATGGATTAATTATCTATCCGATTACCTTTAGTTTTGCGAATTGCAATAATAATTTCTTTTTACCTACAGTACCAAACTTAATTTCTGCTTTTTTATTAGGTCCTTTACCTTCTAACGCAATTACCTCACCTGTACCAAAACGGTTATGTTCTACAAAATTACCAACTACAATTTCTCCTTCAAACAAATTCATCGAAGTGTTTACTTCTGATACCTTTTTCATTTTACTTTTTGGTGGTATCGTATTTGGTTTTTCTTTTTTTGCTAAAAACTCTTTTCTTTTTTTCTGAATTGGTTTTTGAAAACGGATTCTTTTCGGAGAATCATCATCAAAAATACTTGCATCAATAAATCTATTTGCTAAACCTTTTGGCTCTTTCGGAGCTAAATGTTCAACATATTTATCATCAATTTCTTCTAAAAAACGACTTGGTTCTCCGTCCGTTAATTTTCCCCAACGATAACGTGTTTGTGCGTAGGTTAAATAGGCTACTTTTTCGGCTCTGGTTAAGGCTACATAAAACAAACGTCGCTCTTCCTCTAACTCGCTACGCGTATTCATACTCATTGCTGACGGAAATAAACTCTCTTCTAAACCAACAATATATACGTACGGATATTCTAATCCTTTTGATAAGTGAATTGTCATTAACGAAACACGTGGTGTGTCGTCTTTTTCGCTATCAAAATCGGTTGCCAATGCTACATCTTCTAAAAAAATAGGCAAAGATGCATCTTCACCTGTTTCAATTTTATCGGTAATAAAATCTTTTATACCGTTTAATAATTCTTGAACGTTTTCTACTTTACTTACCCCTTCTGGCGTACCGTCTTTTTGTAAATCTTTTACTAATTGGGTTTGTTTTACCACCAAATCCGCAATTTCAAAAGCATTCATTTTTTGAGCGTCTATTTGAAAACGCTGAATCATTCTAGTAAAATTAGCTAGTTTGGTTTTTGTGCCCGAATTTATTTTTAAATCAACTTTATCTAAATTAAGTAAGATATCGAAAATTGATTTTTTATAATGATTTGCCGCTATTGCTAACTTATCAATTGTAGTTGCACCGATTCCACGAGCTGGATAATTGATAATTCTTTTTAATGCTTCTTCATCATTCGGATTAATTAACATACGTAAATATGATAATAAATCTTTTATTTCTTTACGTTGATAAAATGAAATTCCTCCGTAAATTTTATATTTAATATCTTTTTTTCGCAGCGCATCTTCCATCGCTCTCGATTGTGCATTGGTACGATATAAGATAGCAAATGAATCGTTTGTTAATTGATGATTCATTTGGTTTTCCCAAATAGATTGTGCCACAAAACGCCCTTCTTCTCCATCAGAAATTGTACGCATTATTTTAATGCTTTCTCCTGCATCATTTTCCGTCCAAACTTCTTTATCTAATTTCGTTTTATTTTTGTCGATAACACTATTTGCTGCCTCAACAATATTGCTTGTAGATCGGTAATTTTGCTCTAATTTAAAGGTTTTAACATCAGGATAATCTTTTTGAAAATTTAAAATATTATTGATGTTTGCCCCTCGAAAACTATAAATACTTTGCGAATCGTCACCAACCACACAAATATTCTGAAAACGATCTGCTAAAGCCCTAACAATTAGGTATTGCGAATGATTGGTATCTTGATACTCATCAACCATTATATATCTAAATCTGTCTTGATATTTTGCCAATGCTTCAGGAAAACGCGTTAATAACTCATTGGTTCTTAACAATAAATCATCAAAATCCATCGCGCCAGATTTAAAACATCTTTCAACATAAGCTTTGTAAATATCACCAACTTTTGGTCGGCTTGCTTCTAAATCAGCTTGCTGTAAATCACCATTATTAAAATACGCTCTTACCGTTATTAAACTATTTTTAAAAGACGATATTCTACTTAAAATTTGCTTTGGTTTATATCGATCTTTATCTAAATTCATTTCTTTGATAATGGCTGTTATCAAACGAACAGAATCTTGCGAATCATAAATCGTAAAGTTTGACGGATAGCCTAATCTATCTGCTTCCGAACGTAAAATACGTGCAAAAACCGAGTGAAAAGTTCCCATCCATAAATTCTTCGCTTCGCTATGCCCTACAACTCCTGCAATACGCTCTTTCATTTCACGTGCAGCTTTATTGGTAAAGGTTAACGATAAAATATTAAAAGAATCAACTCCTTGTTGCATTAAATGTGCAATACGATACGTTAAAACTCTCGTTTTACCAGATCCGGCACCTGCAATAATTATCATTGGGCCATCTTTTTGTAAAACGGCGGCTCTTTGTGGTTCGTTAAGTTGCTGTAAGTAAGTATTCAATAGAAATTATTTGAAAGAATTTTTAAAATGGAAATTTAACCATTCTTTTAGGTTTTATAAAACTTGTAAGCTACTTTTTATTCACATTTTTTATCTGCTTAAAAACAGATAAAATAAAATATCTGCAACAGAGCAGATAAATTAAAATATCTGCTAATAAGCAGATAAGTTTGATTATTTATTAATATTTAAGTACATTTAACTTTTATTAAAAAAATTTAATGACAAGTATATTAACAGGTGATATTGTAAATTCAAGAAAAACCGACACTACCATTTGGCTTTTAAAGTTAAAAAAAGTGCTTAGTAAATTTGGTGAGCAACCTAAAAATTGGGATATTTTTAGAGGTGATAGTTTTCAATTAGAGGTACCTATAGAAAATGCTTTTTATGCTGCTTTTTTATTAAAAGCTGCACTAAAACAAATTGAAAATATAGATATTAGAATAGGCATTGGCATTGGTTATAAAGATATTGAAAGCAAAAATATCACTGAAGCCAATGGAGAAGCTTATATTAATTCTGGTAAAATTTTTGATGATTTGGTAAAAAAACAATTGATTGCTATAAAATCTCCTTGGCTTGAGTTTGATGAGGAATTAAATTTAGCTTTAGATTTAGCCTTATTAACCATGAATAATTGGACTAAAAACTCTGCTGAAGTTTTTCAAATTTCTATAGAAAATCCTTTATTAACCCAAAGTCAAATTGCAAAAAGATTAGGAATTACACAAGGTAGAGTTAGCGAACGACAAAAACGTGCTGGTTATGATAGTATCATAAAATTAAATAATAGATACAAAGCGTTAATTAAACAAAAAATAGCAGTATTATGATACTATTTTTAAAACTTTTAATTGCACATTTTTTAGGCGACTTTGTTTTTCAGTCAGAAAAATGGATTAAAAATAAAGAGAAAAAAAAGTTTAAATCTAACAAGCTATACCTGCATATTGGTATACATTTTTTACTATTATTATTTATACTTGGTTTTAATATAAAATACATATTTGGCATTATATTAATAACAGTAACACACTATGGTATCGATTTAGGAAAACTGTATTTACAAAACAAAAAAAATAAAACATTGCTGTTTTTTACAGATCAGTTTTTACACTTTTTCATATTAATATTAATAACTTACTGGTACTCGTCTTTTAAGCTAGATTTAACGGATTTATTTTCAGAAAAAAAATTACTTTTTATTTGCTGTTTACTGTTTGTTAGTTATGTTTCTTCTATAATTATTCCTACGATTATATCGCAATGGAATCCTGAAAAAAATGATAAAAAAGAAAATAAATCTTTAACTAAAGCAGGAAAATATATTGGTATTTTAGAACGTTTACTTATTTTTATGTTTATTGTTATTGGACAATGGGCTGGTGTTGGTTTTTTACTTGCTGCTAAATCTATTTTTCGTTTTGGTGATTTAACATCTGCTGATGACAGAAAACTTACCGAATACATTTTAATTGGAACTTTATTAAGTTTTGGTTTGGCAATTTTAACAGGACTTGTATATTCGTATTATGGAAGATAAAATTATTGAAGGATTAGCGTATGCATTACCCGCAATGGTAACAGGTGCCGTTGCATATTTTATATTAGGCGCTTTTATTAAGCAAGATAACAACGAAAAAAAGTTTAATGCTTTAGTTGAAAAAAAACGCGAAAGTTTACCTATAAAACTACAAGCTTATGAGCGTTTACTTTTATTTTGTGAGCGTATAAACCCTACAAAACTACTAATTAGAGTAAATCCTATTGGAGATAATACCAACAGTTATTTACAACTGTTAATTGCTAATATAGAGCAAGAATATGAACACAATATGGTACAGCAATTATATGTATCTGAAGATAGTTGGAAAGCAATTGTGGCTGCTAAACTTACCATAATTGCAAAACTGAGAAAAACAGCAGAAACAGCTAATACAGCAAAAGATTTACGAGAAAATGTATTGATTGATTATGCTCAAAACGAAAATCCAACGCAAACCTCTATCGCTTATTTAAAACAAGAGGTAAAAAAATTGATTTAACTAAAAAGCCTCTACTAAAAGTAGCGGCTTTTTTTTGAACCATACGCTAATCTATTTTTCAACAGGAAGTGCTAGTTTACTAGCCCATTCTGTCCACGAACCATCATATACACTATAATTTGTATTTTCTACAATTTCATTTCCTAAAGCCAAAATACAAGCTGTAATTCCTGATCCACAAGAAAAAATAACAGCTTCTTTTTTAGGATTCAACGCTAAGAATATTTTCTGAAGCTCTTTTACTGATTTCATTTTACCATTAACCTGTAAATCAGTGTATGGTAAACTCTTAGAATTAGGTATATGTCCGCCTCTTAAATCTTTTCTTGGCTCTGGAATTGTTGCGTAAAATCGACCTTTAGAACGAGCATCAAAAATAAGATTAAAATTATTAGCAGCTTTTAATACATTTTCTGCATCACTTAATTTTTCTGACTTATAATTTGCTTTAAAATTACCAAGTTGCTTGTTTTTTAATTCAGGAATTTCTGTAGGAAACTCTGAATTTATCCACGCTGGAAGTCCACCATTTAAAACAGCGACATTCTCAAAACCAAAAAGTTTAAACAACCACCAAGCTCTAGGGGAAGAATAAACGCCTAAATCATCATAAACAACAACACAACTATCTTTATTAATTCCTAATTTCTGTGCATTTTTCTCAAAGCTTTTTTCTGTCGGAATAGTATTAGGGAATTCTCCTTTTTTATTTAAAAAAACATTTTTTAAATCGAAAAAAACAGCATTTTTTATTTGTAATTTTTCTTTTATCTCCTCTTTTTGTGCTCCTACTTTGGCTATACTGGCGTCTAAAATTATTAAATTTTCTGCTGATCTATTTTTAAATAACCAATCAACTGAAACAAGTGGACTTTGAATTCTAAATTTCATTCTACTTTTTTATATAAAGGTAAAAAACATCAATGATAAAATACCATTGATGTTTATATAGAGTAATTAAATAATTTAATTATTTTACTTTATCATATTTATCGTCCCAGTTTTTTGGTTTCGGATCGTGCAATTTATCTACCGATTTTGCAACCAAAGTTGCTACCGTAGCATCACCTGTTACATTTATAACCGTTCTACACATATCTAAAGGTCTATCAACTGCAAAAATTAATGCTAAACCTATGGCCAATTTATCAGCAGGAAAACCTACCGATTCTAATACAATTACTAACATTACCATACCTGCTCCTGGTACTGCTGCCGAACCTATTGAGGCTAATAAAGCTGTCATAATAATTGTTAATTGATCGCCAAAAGATAAATCGAAACTCAATGCTTGGGCTATAAAAACTGCCGCTACTGCTTGATACAAGCTTGTACCATCCATATTAATTGTTGCTCCTACTGGTAACACGAAACTTGATACTTCTTTATCTACGCCAACATGTTCTTCAACACGTTCCATTGTTACAGGTAAAGTTGCTGCACTTGAACTCGTTGAAAAAGCTAATAATTGTGCTGGACTCATTTCTTTTAAAAACCATAACGGTTTTTTATTTGTAAAAATGCTTAATAAAAGCATATAAAAACCTATCATTAATAATAATCCACCAACAACTGTTAACGCATATTTTAATAAAGCTAATAATAAGTCTGGGTCATTAGAGGATACAACTACATTTGCTAACAAAGCAAAAACAGCATAAGGTGCAGATAGCATAATTAAATCTACCATTTTTAACACCACCTCATTTAACGAATCGAAAAACTTTTTTAGTGGTTTTGCTCGTTTTTCACCTACTAACAACATTGATATCCCTAAAAAGATAGTAAAGAAAATAACTTGTAGCATTGATTTGTTACTTCCCATAGCTTTTATAGCATTATCTGGTACCATATCAACCAAAAAATCTAAAGGTCCGCTAGATTGCTGCTTACTTGCTTCAGTAATTTTGTCTTGTACACCACCACTGTTTGCATACGTTTCTGTTAATTTTGTTATTGTTTCTTCAGAAATTCCGTTACCTGGCTGCACTATGTTTACCAACGCTAAACCTATGGTAATCGCAATAAGTGTAGTACCCATATAAATAACAATAGTACGTATACCGATGTTTTTAAATTTAGAAATATCTTTTAAATCTGAAATTCCTTTTATTAATGATGCTATAATTAACGGTACCGCTATTAATTTTAATAGTTTTACAAAAATAGTACCTAAAGGTTTTATCCAATTTCCAACAAAAGTAACTCCTCCTTCAGTAAAAGTCATTGCTAGTCCGAATAAAATACCCAAAACCATTCCTATTAAAATCTGCCAGTGTAAAGCTAGTTTTTTCATTTAATTGATTTAATTTTTTACGGCTGTAAGGTAAAATAAATATTTAAAAAATGTGACGTTTAATTCGTAACTTGTGTCATAATTATTATAGTAACAATTACGAATCTAATTAAAATAAAAAAATGGCAGGAATTTTAGACTTATTAAATAGTGATTTAGGTAAAACAATTATATCTGGTGTAGCAGGATCTACAGGACAAGATACCAATAAAACAAACAATGTTTTAACCATGGCTTTGCCTGTGTTAATGAAAGCAATGCAACGAAACTCAGCAACACCACAAGGTGCCGAGGGTTTAATGGGCGCTTTAAACAAACATGATGGAGGTATTTTAGATAATTTAGGTGATTTATTTAATGGTGGTGTAAATGCTGATGTTTTACAAGATGGTAGCAATATTTTAGGCCATGTTTTAGGAAGCAAACAGCAAGGTGTTGAGCAGGTTTTAAGTCAAAAATCTGGTATGAATGCTGGCGATGTTGCTAATATATTAAAAACTGCTGCCCCTCTTTTAATGGGACTTTTAGGTAAGCAATCACGCCAAAATAAGGTAAATAACTCTAGTGATATAGGTGGACTGTTAGGAGGTTTACTTGGAGGAAATTCGGCTGATAAAGAACAAAGTTTTTTAGAGCAAATTTTAGATGCTGATGGTGATGGAAGTATTGTTGATGATGTTGCCGGTATGGTTTTAGGTGGCGCAAGTCAGCAAAAATCTGGTGGTGGATTACTAGGAGGTTTGTTAGGTAGTGTTTTTGGTAAAAAATAACTAAATACAAAATTATTTATCATAAAAAAAAACTCGTCTAAAAGACGAGTTTTTTTTGCTATTATTTGAGTTTTAAACTACTCTTTATATACTCCCATATTTGCGTATTTATCCATACGTTGGGCTACTAAATCAGTTTCGTTTAAATCTTTTAATGCATCAAAAGCTGTTAAAATTTGCTCTTGTACAGCTTTAAAAGCGCCTTCTCTATCAGAATGAGCTCCTCCTATTGGTTCTTCTATAATTCCGTCAATTAATTTTAACTTCTTCATATCTTCACCCGTTAACTTTAAAGCTTCCGCTGCTTGTTCTTTAAACTCCCAACTGCGCCATAAAATAGAAGAACAAGATTCTGGAGAAATTACAGTGTACCAAGTGTTTTCCATCATGTACACTTTATCTCCAACACCAATACCAATAGCTCCTCCCGAAGCTCCTTCACCAATAACAATTGTAATGATAGGTGTTTTTAAACGTGTCATTTCAAGAATATTACGTGCAATAGCTTCTCCTTGTCCGCGTTCTTCAGCTTCTAATCCTGGATAAGCTCCTGGAGTATCTAATAAAGTTACTACAGGTATACCAAATTTTTCTGCCATTTTCATTAAACGCAATGCTTTACGGTATCCTTCAGGATTTGCCATACCAAAATTACGATACTGACGTGTTTTGGTATTGTATCCTTTTTGTTGACCGATAAACATAAACGATTGATCGCCAATTTTACCTAAACCACCAATCATTGCTTTATCATCTTTTACACTACGATCTCCGTGTAGTTCCATAAAAGTATCACCACAAATAGCGTTGATATAATCTAAAGTATAAGGACGATTTGGGTGACGTGATAATTGTACACGTTGCCAAGGCGTTAAGTTTTTGTATATGTCTTTTTTAGCTTTTTCTAATTTTTTCTCTATTTTTTTACAGGTTTCAGTCACATCAACATCACTTTCTTCTCCTATAGCAAAACATTTTACCAACTGGTCTTCTAACTCTTTTATCGGTAATTCAAAATCTAAATATTCCATTATATATAGTTTGATTTTATAATTAGTAGTTTGTAAAGGCAAACATACTAAAAAATTGTAAAGTTTAGCTTTTTAGCTTTTCTTAAAATATTATTTTTTACTTAATTTCTTTTTTATGGTTGCTGTATTTTTTAATATTCCATTTAACAATACAACAAATAATACGATAAATGCACCGTAATAAAACTCTGTACTCATTTGTTCTTTTTCTCCAAAAATTATCAATGCTAAAATAATTGCATAAATAGGTTCTAAATTTATGGTTAGCATTACTGTATATGGCGTTAAATACTTCATTACTTGTACTGATGCTATAAAGGCATACGCAGTACAAATACTACTTAAAATAATTAAATAAAACCAATCGTTTGTTGATAGTTGAAAAAAGGCAACCGAAAATTTTTGTGTACATATTAAAAACAATGTAATTCCTAAGGCTCCAAAAAACAATTGATATAAAGAAATTACGTTTGCATCGTATTTTTTAATAAATAAACCGTTTAAAACTGCAAATAAAGCAGATAAGAAAGCAGATATTAATGCGTAAACAATCCCTAATGTATATTGACTTTGAAAATTAAAGATAACATACAACCCTGCAATTACTAATAGCCCAAGTAAAATTTCAATAGTTTTAATTTTTCGTTTAAAAAATATAGGTTCTATTAAAGATGCAAAAAATGCTCCTGTACTCATAGTTACTAATGCTACTGAAACGTTTGATACTTTTATGGCTTTAAAAAAAGTAATCCAATGTATTGCGATAATTATCCCCGATAGGGCAAACTTTAAAAGTCCTTTTTTATCTACTTTAAATGATTTTTTTCGAACTAAAAAGTAAATAATAATAAACACGACTGCTAATGACATTCGAAACCAAACTAGGGGAATTGCATCTATAGATATTAATGCGCCAAGTATTGCGGTAAATCCCCAAATAAAAACAATAAAATGTAAATGAAGATAATTTTTTAATTTATTTCCTTGCATTGATATATAAGTAAATTGCGTATGCCCCAAAAACAACGTTAGGAACCCAAACATTTAACAAGGCATTTGCACCTGCAACACCTCCTAAAACTTCAGCTACTTTTAAAAAGAAAACATAAATAAACATTATTGAAATACCTAAGGCTAAGTTTAAACCAATACCTCCTCTTCTCTTTTTATAAGCTAAAGCAACTGCTATGAGTGTTAAAATATAACAAGCAATGGGTAAACTAGTACGTTTGTATAACTCTACTAAATAAACGTTTAAGTTTTTAATTCCTCTTTTTTTAGACACTTCAATAAAATCTATTAACTCTAAAGATCCCATTTCTTGAGCCATAATATTTTTATAATTAAAATCGGTAGGTGTAAATATAAAAGTAGTGTCTAAGCTTGTACCCGAAAAAATACTATCGTTCTTTTTAAACACCTTTCTGTCTTTCCAATTAAATAATTTAAAAGTACTGTCTTTGGCATTCCAATTAATATTATCGGCAGATAGTTTTCTTTTTAATTTAATTCCGTCATAAGTATCTATCGAAAATCTAAATCCTGTATTTCTTTTTAAATCAAAATTTTGAAGATATACATAAGTACTATCATTTAGTTGTAAACTAAACTCTCTAACTGTTGTATTGCTATATTTTTTCTTTTTTAAATACTTTTTTTCGAAAGCTTTTCTTGTTTTACTACTTGAAGGCACAAAAAAATGATTCATAGATAATGCAACAGCACAAACAATAGTGGCTCCTATAAAATAAGGATATAAAAATCGAGTAAATGATATTTGCGAACCATTTATTGCTACAATTTCTGTATTATTTGCCAATCTCGAAGTAAATAAAATTACCGCTATAAATAATGCCAAAGGCATAAATGTATTGGCATAGTAAATAATAAAATTTACATAATAATCATTTATAACTTCAAAGAGAGTTAAGGTTTCTTCTCTTAAAAATTTATCTATTTTTTCAGCAATATCAATTGCTACCGCAATAGGTATTAATATTAATAAGGTAAACAAAAATGTTACCAAATAACGCTTTAAGATGTACCAATCTAGTATTTTCAAGAATATACTTTTTTATAAACGGTTATCCATTTGTTTTACCATTTTGTCTTTCCATTCAGTAAAATCTCCTGCTAAAATATGCTTTCTAGCTTCTCTTGTTAACCATAAGTAAAAACCTAGATTATGAATAGATGCTATTTGCTTACCTAGCATTTCTTTTGCTGCAAAAAGATGACGTAAATATGCTTTAGAGTACATGGTATCTACCCAAGTAATTCCCATTTCGTCAATTGGAGAAAAATCTTGTTCCCACTTTTTATTTTTGATATTAATTGATCCGTGAGCCGTAAACAACATTCCGTTACGAGCATTACGTGTTGGCATAACACAATCAAACATATCAATACCTAAAGCAATGTTTTCTAAAATATTAATTGGCGTACCAACTCCCATTAAATAACGAGGTTTATCTTCAGGTAAAATAGCCGTTACCACCTCTGTCATTGCATATAATTCTTCTGCTGGCTCTCCTACCGATAAACCTCCAATAGCATTACCATCTGCACCAACAGATGCAATATACTCTGCCGATTGTTTTCTTAAATCTTTATAAGTACTTCCTTGAACAATAGGAAAAAAAGTTTGTTCATATCCGTATTTAAAAGGTAATTTTTCTAAATGATTTACACAACGTTTTAACCAACGGTGTGTCATGTGCATAGAACGTTTTGCGTAATTATAATCGCAAGGGTAAGGTGTACATTCATCAAATGCCATAATAATATCGGCACCAATTGTACGTTGTGTTTCCATTACATTTTCTGGTGTAAAAAAATGCATAGATCCATCAATATGACTCTTAAACTTTACGCCTTCTTCGTTTATTTTTCTTCTTCCAGAAAGTGAATATACTTGGTACCCACCACTATCTGTTAAAATATTACGATCCCAGTTCATAAACTTATGTAAACCTCCTGCGGCTTCTAAGGTTTCTAATTTTGGACGTAAATATAAATGATAAGTATTTCCTAAAATTATATCAGGATTTATTTCGTTTTTTAATTCTGATTGATGTACACCTTTTACAGTACCTACAGTACCTACTGGCATAAAAATTGGAGTTTCTATTTCTCCATGATCAGTTGTAATAACTCCAGCTCGAGCTTTACTTTTTGGGTCGGTTGTTTTTAAGTCAAATTGCATAAGTGGCAAAGATACGCTTATTTAAGAATTGAAAAAGTAAATAAAATCATAATAATTAACACAACTAATTTACTTAATCTTTATTGTTTTTTTAAAGCTTGATTTTTAATTTATTTAATAAAAATTACTTTCGTTTACGTCCGAATTTCTGATTTGAATTTCGTTTAGATTTTGGGGAATTTTTTCTGAACGAAGCGCTTTTTTTATTAAAATCGTTCGGCTTTTTTACTTCTTTTTTCTTTGAGGGTTTGGATTTCTTTTTTTCAATAACAACTGATGCTTCTTCTGTTTTTGACGAACTTGAAATCATTTGATTAATTTCTTTCATTTCGTCAGTTGTTAATTCTCGCCACTCACCTACTTTTAATTTACTTAAAGAAACATTCATAATACGTTCGCGTTTTAATTTAGTTACTTCGTAATCTAAATACTCACACATTCTACGTATTTGACGGTTTAAACCTTGAGTTAATATAATTTGAAAAGTAAATTCTGATATTTTTTTGACTTTACATTTTTGAGTTACTGTACCTAAAATCGGAATTCCGTTACTCATTTTTGTAATAAATTCTGGCGTTATTTTTTTATCAACCGAAACAATATATTCTTTTTCGTGATTGTTACCAGCGCGTAAAATTTTATTTACAATATCGCCATCGTTGGTTAAAAATATCAGCCCTTCGGATGGTTTATCTAAACGACCAATAGGAAATAATCTTTCTGGATGGCCAACAAATTTTACAATGTTTTTTTTCTCTTTACTATCAGTAGTACAAACAATACCTACTGGTTTGTTTAAAGCAATGTAAAGTGTTTTTGGTTTTGCTTCTAACAAGCGCCCGTCTACTCTAACTTTATCTCCTTCAAAAACTCTATTCCCTAATTTAGCAATGCTTTTATTGATGGTTACTCTACCTGCTTCAATAAATTTTTCGGCATCTCTACGAGAACAAATACCTGTACTGCTAATAAATTTATTAAGATTGATTGATGCTTTATTGTTGTTTTCCATTATTGCAAAGAAAAAGAAAATCCCCAAGTTTTAGCTTGAGGATTTTACTATTTTATTATTTTTTTTTTTTAAAAAATCATCATGTCTTGAGTACACCTGGCTAAACTTGGTCTTCTTTCATAATCAAAACCTAAAGTTATCATGTGGGTACCGTAATTAAAATCTTGCGTTTTATTGATATTTATACTAAAACCGTAAGACACATATAAATTATCTTTTTTTAAACCTACCAATGGCGCTATTGCATTGGGTACAAAAAACTGATCGTTTAAAAAAGTATAACTTAAACCTGCCCATGCATATCCGTCGTTAATTCCTTTTCTTAGTTTGATATTCATATCAGTTCTAGAACGCTTATCAGCTTCGTAATATTCAACAAAAATTGAAGGTTCTAACTCTATTCTGTTCCTCATTTTTACTAATACAAGCGATGAGTACAAGGTAAACCTTCTTAAAGATTCAGGTTCATTTGTTGTAAAATTATCAATCTTTTTATTTAAAATATTATTCGCATTAAGACTTAAACTAAATCGTTCAAAACGATACAACATACCTACATCAAAATTAGAGTTGTTTTCGGTTCTATTCGGAACGCTTTGTCCTGAATTATTTTGTGAGGTATCTATACCAAACTGCGTAAAATTATATGTTAATCCGAAAGATAAAAAACTATCATGAAAATCACTTAATGTTAAGTGACTCGCCAAAGATAACTTTGCTCCTTTTTGAGTTGTAAATCCGTTTTTATCATTAAAAAGAGTAATACCTCCTCCAAATCTATCCGCAATACGAGCTTCTACAACTAATGATTGAGTATCAGGAGCTCCTTCAACACCAATCCACTGGCTAACACCGTTTAATCTAATCTGTAAACCTGTTCCAATACCTGCATAACTTGGAGATATCAAAAACGGATTATCTGCCATGTGACTTATATACTGAGGTAAATTCATTTCTTGTGCTGTTAATTTTACACTAGAAATTACGATAACTATTATTGTTATTATTTTTCTCATTCTTATCTATATAATGTAAAGTGTCCCATTATTTTCTTTTCTTCTCCTGATAATTCGTTGAAATGAATAGTATACCAGTAATCTCCTGCAGGTAACGGTTTACCTTCGTAAGTACCATCCCATCCTTGAGATCCACCTTTAAAGTTCGTTATTTTACGTGCATATCTATCAAATATATATACTCTAATATTATGATAATCTTCTACTTCTTGAGGATACCAGAAATCATTAATTCCGTCACCATCAGGTGTAAATAAGTTAACTACTTTAATGGTTACATAAACTCCATTTACAACTAAAGTAACTTCACAACCTCTAGCATCTCTTACCGTTATGGTATAATCTTTCGTTTGTAAAATTAAGAACTCATTGTCTTGTCCGTAATCAACTCCATCAACTGTAAAGTTGTATGGCGGTAAACCAAAGTCAACATTTGCAATTAACTTGTTTTTCTGGCTATCATCAATTGTCATTGTTAATGCCTGAATATCGTCAATATCAATAGGACTACTACTAGAACTCTCATTACAAGATGATATTGTGTGTGTAGCTGTAACTGTATAACCATTACCTGCTGCTACATCTAAAAATTCTCCTGTAGTATTCGTTGTAATTGCATTACCTGCACCGTCATATAAGGTATATGACATATTGTTTTTATATGCATCTGCAACAATTGCTTTTATAATATTTCCTGTCGGACATGTATATTCAAAATCAACCGTTAATGCTAAATCTATTGGTGGCGTAGTAGTAATTGCACTTAATGCTTTTGGTGCACATCCGCCTCCACTATCTCTAACGCTTATTACATATACTTCATCTGCTGCAATACCTTCTGCTGCTCCTAATGTTATTTGGTTTTGAGAATAAGGTGTTGCTAACTCAACGTTATTAATACTTATGTAATAAGGTGCTGTACCTCCTTGTACATCAACAGTAATTGTTGGCGAAGGATCATTTAAACATACTTGTTCTGTAACGCTTACTAAACTAATTAACAACTCTTGTGGTTCGGTTATTATTACTTCAATTGGAGGAACAATAGTACAACCTGTAATGTCTTTTATTGTTACATAATAAGTTGCAGCTGGTAAGTTTTCGAAAACTCCATTGGTTACAAATTTATCTGCTGGATATACAGGATTGGCTGGTACCGAAACGATATTGTATTCATAACTTCCGTTACCATCAAAACCTTGTGCGGTAATTATACCTGTATCTCCACCAAAACATGTTACGTTTTGTGTTGCTACAGCAGTACCTGTTAAAGGTAATGGTTCTGTTATTGTGTATGTTCCGGTTACGGTATCACACACATCGCCAGCTGCATTGGTACTTCTTACAGCAATGCTATAAGTTCCTATATTTAAACCTGTAAATGAATTAGTTGTTTGCCAACCTGTAATTGGTGTTCCTGCCGCATCTAATAATTGATATTCATAATTACCAAACCCGTTTTGTGCATTTGCTATTAATACTGCATTTGCATCGCCATTACACGTAATAAATGCTGATGAAGTATCTAAAGTTGCAGTTAAATCAATATATGGATTAATGGTTACCGTAACTGGATTAGACACACATAAAACACCATCTCTTACATATAATTGATGTTCACCAGCTGGTAAACTAAATATGTTTACTGTACTATATGTAACACCGTCCGAACTATATTCATAAGCTCCTGAACCACCTGATCCTGTTACTTCAACTGTTGCTTCACTTCTAGCTGGATCACAAGTAATATCTGCTAAAATATTTGCTGATGCTACTACCTCTGTAGGATCTACAATATCAATAGGACCAACTCTACCATCACAAGAATATCCATCTGCAATTAATACATGATAACCTATTCCGGCTGTTAAGCCTGAAAATGAGTTTGATGCTTGACTTGCTGTTCTTGTTCCGTCAGGATATTCTAAAATATAAGAATACGTTAATGTTGGGTCTTGTAATTGACCTCCTGATGCTACAACCGATATTGTTGCTGTTGTTTCGCCATTACAAACATTTGGTGTAACAGTAGCAACTCCTGTTATTGTTGTTCCTGCATTTAAATCAAAATTTACAACTGCTGTACAGTTATTAATATCTCTAACCGTTGCAGTATAACTACCTGCTGATAAGCCTGTAATTATTGAATTATTTCCAAAACTTTGAATCGGACTAACTTCTCCTAATTTTTCTAATTGATATTCGTATGCACCCCAACCTCCGGTTGCTGTTAAATTAACTTCACCAGAATTTGGATCAGTACATTTTAAATATGTTAATTCACTATTTAATACCAACTCTGAAATCGGCCCTGCGATAGTAAATACATTCGAATCTCTAACACAATCTGGTGTAGCTGTCATCGTTACACGGATCACATAATCACCCGCTGCTAATCCTGAAACTACTTCTGCTACACTTGCATCTGTACCAATTCCTGTTATTGGGGTTGGTAATGATGCTAATGCTGGTGTTAATACTTCATAAGTATATGCTCCTGAATATGGAGTAGTTGTATCGATTACAAAACTTACCGACCCGTCATTTCCTCCAAAACATGATACTGAACTTACTGGTGTTACACTTACAATATGGTCTACTGGCTCTTCTACAAGATAACGTGTACTCAACTCACAACCTGTGCTTGGGTGCGTTACCGTAATTGTATATGTATCTGCTGGTAAAGTATATGGTACTGTTGTTACGACACCACTATCTACTCCTGCTATTGCTGCATAACCTGCTCCTGTTACATCACCTACAATTGTTATTTCTGCACCTGTTACTGGAATCGTAGCATTAAACACTACTGTTATTTCTTCTTCATTATTACAATCCAACTCTGTTACTAAATTCGCTGTAATATCTGTTAATCGCTCAAAAGCTGGTAAGGTTGCTGATACAGATACATTTTCACATCCTGCATTGTCTACTACACGTATGTAATAATCATCGCCTGTTTCATCTGTAATAGTGTAGGTATAAATGTCTCCACTAATACTTAATCCTGAAGTGATTGCTGTATCGTTTCCTGTTGCTACCGTTCCGTTTGTATCAAATAATGCTATTGTATAATTTCCACTTCCGCCTGTAATTAACGAACTATCAAACACTAATGTTGCACTGTTTGTCGTATTTGTTCCCGCAGTACAATTAAAGGCGTTTACGGTTAATGCTGGTACAAATACCGCATCGTAATCATCAATAGTAAATGTTTGTGCTAATGACGTACATCCGTTAGCTCCTGTTCCTATTACATCGTATGTTCCTGCTGGTAATCCTGTAATTGCACTAGCTCCTGCATCCCAAGATCCTGTTACAACTCCTCCTGGATTTGTTGTTGCTACATAAGTAACTGGTATAACACCTGCTGTGGTAGTAATGTCTATTCGTCCATTCGATTCTCCTTCACAAATCGCATCTACTTCCGCTCCTGTAAATGTTGGAACGACTGCTGCTGCTACAACAAGTGGCTTGGTGATTGAACATCCTGAATTTACATCTGTTACTATTACACTATATGTTCCCGGTGTTCCTGCTGGAATATTAAAATTACCTGTCGTGTTACCCGCTGTAATTGTTCCGTTATCTACAGATGCTGGAACTGAATCCTGAATGTCAAATGTATAATCTCCATTCGATCCTGAAGTGATTGCTATCTCATACTCGCCTTCGTTTGGTACACAATCTAATAACGTTACTAAATTGATGTTGAAATCTAAATCTGGATTAATAGTTGCACTTTGTGTTGCTGCTGCTCCACATCCATTACTATCTTCTACTCGTACATTATAATCGCCTGCTGCTAAACCGACAAACGAATTGTTAGGGTCTAACTGGTTACGCAATTCAGTAGTACCTGCTGCATCTAATAAAATGTATCGGTAGCTTCCTGTTCCGTTAGCTGCATTTACGGTAATAACTCCGCCATCTGCGCTACAAGCATTGTGGTTGATTGCTAATGTAAAAGTAACTTGTGTTGGATCTACTAAACTTACCTCTGTAGGTAATTCACATCCTTCTCTATCTCTAACATAAATTACATAAGCGCCCGCATCTAAGTTTTCAAATAAATTACTTCCTGAATATGCTTGTACTTCTGCTCCTGGAACTGCTATGGTACCATCTATTAATCGGTACTCGTAATCGCCCCAACCGCCTGTTGCTAATACTGATATACTTCCATCACTTCCGCCAATACAACTTATTGGGTTTAATGTTGGTGTTACTACCATTGTTGCCGTTGGCCCTGCGATAGTAAATACATTCGAATCTCTAACACAATCTGGTGTAGCTGTCATCGTTACACGGATCACATAATCACCCGCTGCTAATCCTGAAACTACTTCTGCTACACTTGCATCTGTACCAATTCCTGTTATTGGGGTTGGTAATGATGCTAATGCTGGTGTTAATACTTCATAAGTATATGCTCCTGAATATGGAGTAGTTGTATCGATTACAAAACTTACCGACCCGTCATTTCCTCCAAAACATGATACTGAACTTACTGGTGTTACACTTACAATATGGTCTACTGGCTCTTCTACAAGATAACGTGTACTCAACTCACAACCTGTGCTTGGGTGCGTTACCGTAATTGTATATGTATCTGCTGGTAAAGTATATGGTACTGTTGTTACGACACCACTATCTACTCCTGCTATTGCCGCATAACCTGCTCCTGTTACATCACCTACAATTGTTATTTCTGCACCTGTTACTGGAATCGTAGCATTAAACACTACTGTTATTTCTTCTTCATTATTACAATCCAACTCTGTTACTAAATTCGCTGTAATATCTGTTAATCGCTCAAAAGCTGGTAAGGTTGCTGATACAGATACATTTTCACATCCTGCATTGTCTACTACACGTATGTAATAATCATCGCCTGTTTCATCTGTAATAGTGTAGGTATAAATGTCTCCACTAATACTTAATCCTGAAGTGATTGCTGTATCGTTTCCTGTTGCTACCGTTCCGTTTGTATCAAATAATGCTATTGTATAATTTCCACTTCCGCCTGTAATTAACGAACTATCAAACACTAATGTTGCACTGTTTGTCGTATTTGTTCCCGCAGTACAATTAAAGGCGTTTACGGTTAATGCTGGTACAAATACCGCATCGTAATCATCAATAGTAAATGTTTGTGCTAATGACGTACATCCGTTAGCTCCTGTTCCTATTACATCGTATGTTCCTGCTGGTAATCCTGTAATTGCACTAGCTCCTGCATCCCAAGATCCTGTTACAACTCCTCCTGGATTTGTTGTTGCTACATAAGTAACTGGTATAACACCTGCTGTGGTAGTAATGTCTATTCGTCCATTCGATTCTCCTTCACAAATCGCATCTACTTCCGCTCCTGTAAATGTTGGAACGACTGCTGCTGCTACAACAAGTGGCTTGGTGATTGAACATCCTGAATTTACATCTGTTACTATTACACTATATGTTCCCGGTGTTCCTGCTGGAATATTAAAATTACCTGTCGTGTTACCCGCTGTAATTGTTCCGTTATCTACAGATGCTGGAACTGAATCCTGAATGTCAAATGTATAATCTCCATTCGATCCTGAAGTGATTGCTATCTCATACTCGCCTTCGTTTGGTACACAATCTAATAACGTTACTAAATTGATGTTGAAATCTAAATCTGGATTAATAGTTGCACTTTGTGTTGCTGCTGCTCCACATCCATTACTATCTTCTACTCGTACATTATAATCGCCTGCTGCTAAACCGACAAACGAATTGTTAGGGTCTAACTGGTTACGCAATTCAGTAGTACCTGCTGCATCTAATAAAATGTATCGGTAGCTTCCTGTTCCGTTAGCTGCATTTACGGTAATAACTCCGCCATCTGCGCTACAAGCATTGTGGTTGATTGCTAATGTAAAAGTAACTTGTGTTGGATCTACTAAACTTACCTCTGTAGGTAATTCACATCCTTCTCTATCTCTAACATAAATTACATAAGCGCCCGCATCTAAGTTTTCAAATAAATTACTTCCTGAATATGCTTGTACTTCTGCTCCTGGAACTGCTATGGTACCATCTATTAATCGGTACTCGTAATCGCCCCAACCGCCTGTTGCTAATACTGATATACTTCCATCACTTCCGCCAATACAACTTATTGGGTTTAATGTTGGTGTTACTACCA